>CAMPIF010000268.1 GCA_946886245.1 Ectopseudomonas composti
CGTGACGACTGGCGCGAACGGCCGACCGCCTTCGTCGCCGAGACGGATCGTTTCGCCGCCCTGCTGGACGGGGTGACGCCAGAGCTCGCCTGGCTCGATGACAGCCAGACGCTGACTTACCTGCATGCCACGATTTCGACCCATCACCAGCGGGTGGCTGTACCAGAGGTGCCCTTCCACCTCGACGCCCTGCTGGCCGACAGTCCTTTGGCCACCGGCCTCGCGCCACGCCTGGGCGAGCAGCACCTGCGCGTGCTGTCGGTACGTGGTTTCCCCGCCTCGACGTGGCCAGGCGTGCTGGATGATCTCAACCGCCTGGGCTTCGCCTATCGCTGGTCGACCCGTTTTATCTGCCTGGAGAAGGACGAGGCCGAGAAGGAGCTGGTGCGCCTGCGCCGGCAGTGGTTCGCCAAGCGCAAGGGTGTCCTGGCACTGCTGCGCGAAGCGATCTTCCAGCAGGAAAGCCCACTTCTCGACAGCGACGCGTCGAACAAGGCCAGCGACGCCGACGCAGCGCTGCAGGAGCTCGGTGCCGACCAGGTCGCCTTCGGCTATGTGACGGCCACGGTGACGGTGAGCGATGCCGATGCCCAGATCGCCGACGAGAAGCTGCGCCGGGTCGAGCGGGTGATCCAGGGCCGCGGCTTCGTTACCATCGCCGAGAGTCTCAACGCGGTGGATGCCTGGCTGTCGTCGATCCCCGGCAACGCCTACGCCAACGTCCGCCAGCCGCTGATCTCCACGCTCAATCTGGCGCACCTGATGCCGGTCTCGGCAGTCTGGGCTGGCCCGACACGCAACGAACATCTGGATGGCCCGCCATTGGTGATCACCCGCACCGATGGCGCAACACCGTTTCGCCTGGTCACCCACGTTGGCGATGTCGGCCACACGCTGGTGGCCGGCCCCACGGGCATGGGCAAATCGGTGCTGCTGGCGACCTTGGCCCTGCAGTTTCGCCGTTACCGGGGCTCGCGCCTTTTTCTGTTCGATATGGGACGTTCGCTGCGCGCAACGGTGCTGGGCCTGGGTGGCGAGCACTACGACCTTGGAGGCGACGGCGATCTGGCCTTCCAGCCTCTGGCGCGCATCGATCAGCCGGGATACCGAGCCTGGGCCGCCGAGTGGCTGGAGGCTCGCCTGCTGCAGGAAGGCGTGGCCGTCGGCCCCGAGCAGAAGGCCGCACTGTGGACGGCACTGGACAGCCTGGCCGGCGCGCCGGAGGCGCAGCGCACGCTGACCGGTTTGTCGGTGCTGCTGCAGGACAACGCCCTGCGCCAGGCGCTACAACCCTATGTACTGGGCGGTGCTCATGGCGCATTGCTGGATGCCGATCAGGATCGGCTGGGCAGCGCCGACGTCCAGTGCTTCGAGATGGAGCAACTGATGCACAGCAAGGCGGCGGTGGCCGCCGTGCTGAGTTATCTGTTCGCCCGCTTCGAGGAGCGCTTCGACGGCGCGCCGACCCTGCTGATCCTCGACGAGGCCTGGCTATTTCTCGACGACCCGCTGTTCGCCGCGCGCATCCGTCAGTGGCTCAAGACCCTGCGCAAGAAGAACGTCAGCGTCATCTTCGCCACCCAGTCGCTGGCCTACATCAAGGATTCCAGCATCGCTGCGGCAATCATCGAGAGCTGCGCCAGCCGCATCTTCCTGCCTAACCCACAGGCGGGCGAGCCGCAGATCCGAGGCATCTACCAAGGCTTCGGCCTCAACGACCGGCAGATCGAGATCATCGCCCAGGCCACGCCCAAGCGTGATTACTACTACCAGTCGCGCCTGGGAAACCGCCTGTTTGATCTCGACCTGGGGCCGGTAGCGCTTGCCTTCGCCGCCTCGGCCAGCCCGGCCGAGCAGCGCGAGATCGACCGCATCCAACAGTCATTCGGCACCGCCAGTTTCACCCCTGCCTGGTTGCGTCACCGCGGCCTGGACTGGGCCGCCGACCTGCTCACCGCTTATCCCTCGTCACGCAAGGAGTGCCTGCCATGAGATCCCCTGTCCACCGTTTTCCCTGCGCAACGCTGCTGGTATTGGGTCTGCTGGCCGTGAAGCCGGTAAACGCTTTCACCGTAATCGATCCGACCAACTTGGTGCAGAACACCCTGACTGCGGTGCGCACCCTGGAGATGGCGAACAACCAGGTTCGCCAGTTACAGAACGAGACTCAGATGCTGCTGAACCAGGCCCGTCATCTGCAGCGCTTGGACTACAACGTCGTCAGCCAGTTACGCGCGAGCCTGGCCAATACCGAGCGGCTGCTCGCCGAGGCGCGAGGGCTGGCCTACGAAGTGCAGCGCCTGGATCAGGAGTTCAGCCGACTCTACCCGGACGAGTACACCGGCGACGTCAGCAGCCAGCGCCTGGCAGAAGAAGCACGCGAACGCTGGCAGCAGGGCCTCGATGGGCTGCATACGGCGCTGCGCGTGCAAGCTCAGGTGACACAGAGTCTGGCCGAGGATGAAAGCGCCTTGGCTACTCTGGTGCAGCAGAGCCAGTCCGCGGGTGGTGCCTTGCAGGCTGCCCAGGCTACCAATCAGTTGCTGGCCCTGCAGGCCAAGCAGTCGATCCAGGCGCAGCAACTGCAGATCACCCAGAACCGCGCCGTCGCCTTGGAGCTTGCCCGTCAGTCTGCAGCGGCCGAAGAGGCGCGCGAACGCCGGAGACGCTTTATGGGCAACGGCACGCCCTACACCCCCTACCCCGTGCAGTTCTATCGGTAGGGAGGCGTCCTCATGAGATTCCTGACACTGCTACCGCTGCTGGTGCTGGTCGCCTGCGGACAGGTCGACAACGGGGTCATGGCTCGGCAAGACGATGCGGCTGAGCGCTTCTACTCAGGCTGTGCTCAGCCCGGCGAGTTTCTCCGGCCTGCTGATCTACCTGCGATACCACCAAGCTTCGACGAGGACGTGCAATGAACGACGTCAGCGTGATCGACCGATTCCTCGAGGTGTTCGGGCTGTATATCGACACCGGCTTCGGCCTGCTCGGCGGTGAGGTGGCCTTTCTCACCATGACCCTGGTGGTGATCGACATGACCCTGGCCGGGCTGTTCTGGGCCATGGGCGGTGAGGACGTCAGCGCCAAACTGATCCGCAAGACCCTCTATGTCGGTGCCTTCGCCTTCATCATCGGCAACTTCAATGCCCTGGCGAAGATCGTCTTCAACTCCTTCGCCGGGTTGGGTCTGCTGGCCTCAGGTTCCGGGCTGAGTCATGCGGAGTTTCTGCAGCCAGGGCGGCTGGCCGCGATTGGGGTTGATGCCGGAGGGCCGCTGCTTGAGCAGATCAGCAGCCTCAGCGGTTTTCCCGAAGTCTTCAGCAACCTGCACAGCATCCTGGTGTTGTTCCTGGCCTGGCTGGTGGTGATCGTCAGTTTCTTCTTCCTGGCCATTCAGCTGTTCGTCACCTTGGTTGAGTTCAAGCTGACCACCCTCGCCGGCTTCGTGCTGGTGCCCTTCGCGCTGTGGAACAAGACTGCCTTTCTCGCCGAGAAGGTGCTGGGCAATGTGGTCGCGTCAGGCATCAAGGTGCTGGTACTGGCCGTGATTGTCGGCATTGGCAGCGGGCTGTTCGCCGAGTTCCAGGCTATGCCGGACGAGCCCTCCATCGACCATGCACTGGTGGTCATGCTCGCCTCGCTGGCCTTGCTCGGCCTGGGCATCTTCGGGCCAGGCATTGCCACCGGGCTGGTCTCCGGCGCACCGCAACTGGGTGCTGGTGCAGCAGCCGGTACTGCACTCGGCGCGGCGGGCATGGCAGCAGGTGCGGCTGCGGTCGCCACGGGTGTCGGCGGCGCGGTGCTGGCCGGTGCACGCATGGCGCCCGGTGCAGCACGCTTGGCAATGGGCGGCGCTCGCTCTCTGGCAGGAGCTTCTTCCAGCGCTGCGGCAAGTGGCACCCCAGCAGCTTCCGATCCTGTAACTGCCCCTGCCAAACAGCCCGACTGGGCCAGGCGCCTGCAGCGCAGGCAACAACTCTCACAGGCCACCAGCACGGTCGCCCACACCCTTCGTGGTGGCGATGGCGGTGGTTCATCACCTGGGCCGCAGATCCGCGACCCATCGAATTCGTAAAGGAGGACGAGGATGCGATTCAGACGTCCACGGGTGCGCTACAGCGACACTCCTCAACCTGTCACCCCTTACCAGGCCGCGGCACAGGCCTGGGACCTGCGCATGGGCAGCAGCCTGGCGCAGGCACGCAACTGGCGACTGATGGCCTTCGGTTGTCTGTGCCTGGCGTTGCTGATGGCTGGCGGGCTGGTCTGGCGTTCGGCGCAGTCGACGGTGACGCCCTACGTGGTGGAGGTCGACAACCTCGGCCAGGTGCGCGCCGTCGGCGAAGCCGCCAGTCCCTACCAGCCCCAGGATGCACAAATTGCTCACCACCTGGCGCGCTTTATCGAGCAGGTGCGCTCGCTATCTATCGATCCGGTGGTGGTGCGGCAGAACTGGCTGGAGGCCTATCACTACACCACCGACCGCGGCGCGGCCACCCTCAACGACTATGCCCGCGCCAACGATCCCTTTACCCGGGTCAGTAAGGAGACCGTATCGGTGGAAGTCACCAGCGTAGTGCGTGCCAGCGACAGCTCGTTCCAGGTGCGCTGGATCGAACGCCGTTTCGTGAATGGTTCAGCCGCCGACCTGGAGCGTTGGACCGCGGTGATCTCGCTGGTACTGCAGCCTCCACGCACCGAGGAAAAGCTGCGCCGCAACCCGCTCGGCATTTACGTCAACGGCCTGTCCTGGAGCCGTGAACTGGACACTACGGAAGGAGCCAAGAAACCATGAAAACCTCCCTTAGCCTCTGTATATGCCCTCTGTTGCTGAGCGTGCTGGCCGGCTGCGCCAGCCAGGAACCGCCAGTGATAGCGCTGGATGAACCGTTAGAAGCGCAGCGCCTGCCGGAGCCGCCCAAGCCCATCGAGGTAGTGGAAGTACCCAAGCCCCTGGCCCTGCCCGCCCAGCTCAAACCATTGCCGGAAACTCAGCGCAGCCAACCGACCAAGGAACCGGCCGATGAGCGCGTGCGGGTCTCGCACGCCAATCGCGAGGCTCGGGTGGCACCGAGCCGGGAAGGCTATATCAACGCCATCCAGGTCTGGCCCTACTCCGATGGCGCGTTGTATCAGGTGTACACCAGCCCGGGTCGGGTGACGGCGATTAACCTGCAGCCCGGCGAAGAGTTGATCACCGTGGCCGCCGGCGACACCGTGCGCTGGATCGTCGGCGACACCACCAGCGGAAGCGGAGACGAGCTACGCACCAGCGTGCTGATCAAACCGACGCGGGTCGACCTGAAGACCAACCTAGTGATCACCACCACGCGCCGCACCTACCTGATCGAGCTGAGTTCCACCGAGCAGGCCTGGATGGCGTCGGTGTCCTGGGACTACCCGAAGGATCGCATGCTCGCCCTGCAACGCCGCGCCAGTGAAGCCCAGGCCGCGGCGCCGGTGGACGCCGGCCTGGCGCTGGAGCAGCTGCGCTTTCGCTATGCAATCAGCGGCAGCAATCCACCCTGGAAGCCGCTACGTGCCTTCGATGACGGCCGCAAGGTGTATATCCAGTTCCCCGCCGGTATCGCCCAAGGCGAGCTGCCGCCGCTGTTCGTAATTGGCCCCGAAGGTGACGGACAGTTGGTCAACTATCGCTTCCGCTCGCCCTACTACATCGTCGACCGCCTGTTCGGCGCGGCCGAGCTGCGCCTGGGTGCTGACAAGGGTGACGTGGTGCGGATCGAGCGCACCGACGGCGTGGCACGGAGGCCATGAGCATGACGGGTAAGGACAACGACGCAAACGCGGCAACCTCGCTACCGCCCAAGGAGGCGCCGGAGTCGCTGGAGCTGCGCGCCAAGCCTCGCCCGGTTACCCGCCTCAACCCACGCATGCTGGCGGTAGTGGTGGGCGGCCTATCGGCTGCGGTACTAGGAGCCATGCTGTGGTCGCTGCAACCGCAGCAGCGCCGCCAGGGCGCCGAGCCGAACGAGCTATACAACGTCGACCGAGTGGCACGCTCCGAGGGGCTGGAGCAGTTGCCGGGAGACTACTCGCAGCTGCCGCCTCCCCCTGCACCCGAGGTGCCGCAATTGGGGCCGCCGCTGCCCGGCGATCTGGGCGGGCCAATCCTCAGGGCCGAACAGCAAGCGCAAGGTTATGGAAATGGGCCAGATGCCGCCGAAGCAGAGCGCCTGGCCCTGCTCAAAGAAGCTGAGGAAGCAGCGCAGTCCTCGGTATTTTTCCAGACCAGCAGCGCGCGGAATTCGAATATCGCATCTGGTG
>CAMPIF010000269.1 GCA_946886245.1 Ectopseudomonas composti
TGTAGGCGAGCGTGCCGCCAGCCAGGCAGACCTTCATGACGTTGTCATTGAAGTCCGCCACTTCCGGCCAACCCTTGCGTACCTCCGAGCCGAGCAGCTGGGGGTGCCGGCCGGCGGCGAACACTGAATAGGCATCGTTGTAGAGCATGATGCCCTTGCGGCCCCAGAGCAGCACCATGGGTACCGGCGACAACAGCAGCATGCCCGTCACGGTCTTCAGGCTCTGCGGCCAGCTGTCAGGTGGGCCGAGCTCGGTGTCGGACCAGTCACGAGTGCGGATGAGTTCGCCCAGCTCACCGCCGTCTATAGGAAAACCGAACGAGTTGATGGCTTCGTGCGCGACGCTTGCTTCAGCTGTCATCGAAAATGTTCCAACCTGAGATGCGCTTTGCTGGCTACCCTGCCATCGGGTGTGGTGCGCAACGCGGCTGCCGTGCGGCCTGCACGCCAGAAACCGATGGCCTGATAGCGCTTTGATTGCAATGGTGAAGCAAAGTTGAACGACGGGCCCGGAAATATGCGCTACGTCACGTTCAGTCGTCGCGAGTCAGCACTTCCAGAAGTTCGATTTCGAACAGCAGATTGGAGTTCGGCTTTATGTGTTCGCCGATCTGGCGCTCGCCATAAGCGAGGTGGGAGGGGACGAAGAGCTTGCGTTTGCCGCCGACCCTCATGCCCATCAGGCCCTGGTCCCAGCCCTTGATCACCCGGCCGGTGCCGATCACGCACTGGAAGGGTTTGCCGCGCGACCAGGACGAGTCGAACTCGCTGCCGTCCTCCAGCCAGCCACGGTACTGGGTGGTGATCAGGGCGCCCTTGACCACGGCCTTGCCGTCGCCGGGTTGCAGGTCTTCGATGATCAGTTCGTCATTCATGTCGGGGTTTCCTTGCGGTGACGGTTTTGACTGGCCTGTACCGAGCGTTCGGCGGGCACGCGTAGTTGGATCAGCAGGTAGTCGGAGAAGGCGGGCGCATAGCCCTGCAGGGCGACGGCGCCGGCCATGCAGCTCAGCCAGCTTTCCGCCAGCGCCTGGTCGATTGGCCACTGCGCATGGAAGGCCGGAATGCTGATGCTGCCGTATTTCTCGGCGAACAGACGCGGCCCGCCCAGCCAGCCGCTGAGAAAGCACGCCAGCTTGTCGCGCGAGGCGCTCAGGTCTGCGGGGTGCAGGGCTCGCAGTGCGGCGGCTTCGGGGCGTTCGTCCATCAGCCGGTAGAAGTCGTCGACCAGTCGGCGCAGACCGTCGATGCCGCCCGCGGCCTGATAGGACGCATCACCCGTGCCGTAGGGAGGTGTGTGGCTCATCGCGTTGTTCCGCAGAAAAGGCGCCATTGTAACCGCTCGCGTAGAATGGCTTGCCAGTTTGAGGCGCCTAATCCTGTGGGAGGCGCTTTAGCGGCGACTTTCGCGGCTAAAGCCGCTCCTACAGGCTGCCCATGATCTGCCGTGCAACCCGTGACCCAATCCCAATGACGCAACCCCAGCAAGGCTTCGTGCTCAGCCGCCATTGGCGCGACACGCCGGAGGGCACCGAGGTGGCCTTCTGGCTGGCCACCGATGCCGGCCCACGCCAGATACGCCTGCCGTGCCAGGACTCGGTGGCTTTCATCCCGGTCGAGCAGCGCGCCTGGGCCGAACCGCTGCTGCGCACCGAGCCGGGCGTCGAGCTGCGTGAGCTGGCATTGCGCGACTTCAAGCGTCGCCCGGTGCTGGGTTTGTATTGCCGCCAGTACCGCCAGTTGCTGCAGCTGGAGAAGAAGCTGCGTCAGGTCGGCGTGGACGTTTACGAGGCCGATATCCGTCCGCCGGATCGCTACCTGATGGAGCGCTTTATCACCGCCAGCGTGCTGTTCGACGGTATCGAGCAGGAAGACGGCAGCCTGCTGTGCAAGTCGCTCAAGCCCGCCGTTGATTACCGCCCGGCGCTGCGCCTGGTGTCGCTGGATATCGAGACCAGTGCCCGTGGCGAGCTGTATTCCATCGCCCTGGAAGGTTGCGGCCAGCGCCAGGTGTACATGCTCGGCCCAGCCAATGGTGACGCCAGCATCCTCGACTTCGACCTGGAGTACTGCGACAGCCGCAAGGTGCTGCTCGAACGCCTGAATGACTGGCTGGCGCTGCATGACCCAGACGCCATCATCGGCTGGAACCTGGTGCAGTTCGACCTCCGTGTGCTGCGCGATCACGCCGAGCAACTCAAGGTGCCACTGATTCTGGGGCGAGGCGGCGACGTGATGGGCTGGCGCCAGCACAACAGCAGCCAGCATTACTTCGCCGAGGCGGCCGGGCGGCTGATCATCGACGGCATCGAAGCCCTGCGTTCGGCGACCTGGAGCTTCTCGTCGTTCAGCCTGGAATCGGTGGCGCAGACGCTGCTCGGCGAAGGCAAGGCCATCGACACACCCTATGCGCGGATGGACGAGATCCAGCGCATGTTCGACGAGGACAAGCCGGCGCTGGCTCTCTATAACCTCAAGGACTGCGAGCTGGTCACGCGCATCTTCGCCCATACCGACCTGCTCGCCTTCCTGCTGGAACGCTCCAGCGTCACCGGCCTGGCGGCCGACCGCAGTGGCGGTTCGGTGGCCGCCTTCACCCACCTGTACCTGCCGCCCATGCATCGCCTGGGCTTCGTCGCGCCGAACCTTGGTGACATTCGCGGCGAGAACAGCCCCGGCGGCTTCGTCATGGATTCGCGCCCTGGTCTGTACGACTCGGTGCTGGTACTGGACTACAAGAGCCTGTATCCGTCGATCATCCGCAGCTTTTTGATCGACCCACTGGGCCTGGTCGAAGGCTTGCACCAGCCGGATGACGAACACTCGGTGGAGGGCTTTCGCGGCGCGCGCTTCTCGCGTACCCGGCATTGTCTGCCGGCCATCGTCGAGCGTGTCTGGCAGGGCCGAGAGGTGGCCAAGCGTGACGGCAATGCAGCCTTGTCACAGGCTCTGAAGATCATCATGAACGCGTTCTACGGCGTGCTCGGTTCCAGCGGCTGCCGCTTCTTCGATCCGCGTCTGGCCTCGTCGATCACCCTGCGTGGGCATCAGATCATGAAGCGCACGCGCGAACTGATCGAAGCCGAGGGGCATGCGGTGATCTATGGCGATACCGATTCCACCTTCGTCTGGCTCGGTAGTGCGCATGGCGAGGAAGATGCCGCGCGGATCGGTCGTGGGTTGGTGAGCAAGGTCAACGCCTGGTGGCGTGAGCATCTGCAGCAGGAATACGGCCTGATCAGCGCGCTGGAGTTGCAGTACGAAACCCACTATCGACGCTTTCTCATGCCCACCATCCGTGGCACCGAAGAGGGCAGCAAGAAGCGCTACGCCGGTCTGGTGCTCGGCGCCGATGGTAGCGAGCGCATGGTATTCAAGGGCCTGGAGACGGTGCGCACAGACTGGTCGCCGCTGGCCCAGCGCTTCCAGCAGGAGCTGTACCGCCTGGTGTTCGCCGGCCAGGCCTATGAGGACTACGTGCGTGACTACGTCAAACGCACCCTGGCTGGCGAGCTGGACGAGCTGCTGGTCTACCGCAAACGCCTGCGTCGGCGCCTCGATGACTATCAGCGCAACGTACCGCCACACGTGCGTGCTGCGCGCCTGGCCGACGAGCACAACCAGCATCTTGGCCGGCCCTTGCAGTACCAGCGCGGCGGCTGGATCAGCTACCTGATCACCACGGGCGGGCCGCAACCGCTGGAGCGTCTGCTGTCGCCGGTGGACTACGAGCATTACATCAGTCGCCAGTTGAAGCCTGTGGCCGATGCCATCCTGCCGTTCGTCGGCGGCGAGTTCGAGCGCCTGGTGGATGGGCAGCTCGGGTTGTTCTGAAACCTTCGGATAAACAGCGAACCCTTTAGGTGGCAGCAGGTTCTGTGGCGTCGTAGAGCCGGAAATACTTTGCAAAAGTCGTCTCGTTGAGCGGCATTCGCGGCCTGAGTATCGTTGCGCCCGTGATACCGGGCCCCTCTGGCGGTTAACCCCGCGATGTCGGATCACAGTCTGTTCAATCTGACTGTAGGAGGGGCTCATGACTGCCCTGGAACCGTTTCTCTTCGCCGACTTCCTCGGCACGGCCACCTGGTTGTGGCTGGTCTTCATCGCTGTCGTCATCTCCCTGCTGGCCTTCGACCTTGGCGTGCTGCATCGCGATAACCGCGAAATCGGTGTGCGCGAGAGCCTGTTGCTGTCCGCTGGCTACATCACCGCAGGTCTGCTGTTTGGCGTCTGGGTGTTCTTCCAGAAGGGCGGCGACGCCAGCATGGATTACCTCACCGGCTTTCTGATCGAGAAATCGCTGTCGATGGACAACGTGTTTCTCATGGCCATGATCTTCAGCTTTCTCGCCATTCCACGGCAGTACCAGCACAAGGTGCTGTTCTGGGGAATCATGGGTGTGCTGGTGCTACGGGCGATCATGATCGGCCTGGGCGCCGCGCTGATCCACGAGTTCGCCTGGATCCTCTACGTGTTTGGCGCCTTCCTGTTCTTCACCGGTGTGAAGATGCTGTTCTCCAAGCTCGACGATGCGCCTGATCTGCAGAACAACGTGCTGGTGAAGTTCCTGCGCAAGCACCTGCGTGTGACCGAGAACCTGCATGGTCAGCGCTTCTTCGTCCGTCAGGACGATGGCCAGGGGCGCAGCGTGCTGTGGGTAACGCCGCTGTTCCTGGCGCTGATCCTGATCGAGTGCGCTGACCTGGTGTTCGCCATCGACAGCGTGCCGGCGATCTTCGCCATCACTCAGGATCCGTTCATCGTCTACACCTCGAACATCTTCGCCATCCTCGGCCTGCGGGCCCTGTATTTCGCCCTGGCCGCGCTGATCCACCGCTTCGCCTACCTCAAGTACGCGCTGGCCCTGGTGCTGGTGTTCATCGGCGCGAAGATCTTCCTGGTCGGCATCATCGGCAAGATCCCGGCGGTGGTGTCCCTGAGCGTGACCCTGGGTCTGCTGATCGGTGGCGTGCTGCTGTCGCTGTACAAGACTCGCGGCCAGCCGCCCGCGCAGATCTGATCACAGACTCTAGCCCGGCCATGCACAACGTCTGGCCGGGCCCTCGAAACTGGAGAACCATGATGCACAAACATTTGCGAAATCGACTTGCGCCTACCGCACTGGGCCTGGCGTTGATGGTTCTGGTCGGCTGCGATGCGGCCGAACAGTCAGCGCAGAAACTCGCTGAGCAGGCGAAGAAGGAAGCGCAGGCGCTGATCGACGACTCGGTCGGCGAAGTGGTCGATGAGGTCAACCGCCAGGTGGACTCTCTGCAGGAGTCCACCAATCGCGCCCTGGGCCAGGACGAGCCGGAGGAGGAAGCTGAAACGGAGCCCCAAGAGGCTGAGAAGACCCGCGAAGAGGGCGTCGAGACCTGAATCGCCATGCCATCAGGCGCAGCGCGAAACCATCAGCCGTGCTCGGCGCCAGCCGGATGCAGCAGTGCGCTCAGCAGCAACCCTGGCAGTTGTGCGAGGACGAACAACTGCCATTGACCCAGCAGCAGCTCCTTGAGCACCTCACTGGCGCTCCAGGTATTGCCGTATGAGGGCGCCAGCAGGGTGACGGCGCAGTAGGCGCAGAGCGCGGCGCTGGCGACAAAGACCAGCTGTGCAATGGCTTTGCCGTGACGCCGCAGCCCAATGCCCGCCACGATAAACAGCAGCAGGCCGGGTAGCGAGGCGAGCGTCAGTTCCAGCCACAGCGAAGTGTGCGGATCCAGCGTCAGGGGCCAGGCCAGTCCCAGGCGAGAGTGCTGCAGCTCGCTGGTCAACAGGCCAATGAACAGCGCGGTGGTCGGGATCAGCGCCAGACCCGGCAGCGTACGTCTCAGGTTCTGACGCATGTACGCAGCAGACGTGACGGGCAGAGTGTTGCGGCATTCAGGCCGTGGCGGGCCAGATGTTCCGGCAGCGGCTGTCGACGGATCAAGGCTGCGCACGCCTGGCCCATGGCCGCGCTGGTCTGGATGCCGTAGCCGCCCTGTGCTGCCACCCAGAAGAAGTCATCGGCGTGAGTGTCGAAGCCGCCGACCAGATCGCCGTCGGCGACGAAGCTGCGCAGGCCGGCCCAGGTATGCGCCGGGCGGCGAATCTGCAAGGTGGTGTGTGCCTCGATCTGATGGATGCCCAGTGCGATATCGAGCTCTTCCGGTTGCACGTCATGCGGCACCACCGGGTCGGCATTGGCGGGTGAGCCCAGCAGCAGGCCGGCATCGGGCTTGAAGTAGAAGGACTCATCCAGGCTCACCAGCGCAGGCCAGGCCTGGCAGTCGACACCCGGC
>CAMPIF010000270.1 GCA_946886245.1 Ectopseudomonas composti
GTGCGGCGAGCACGTCGGTGACGAAGTCCGGGTGATGGAACTGGCGGGCGCTGACGTTGATCGCCACGGTCAGCGCAGCGCGCTGCGGGTCATTGGCCCACGAGGCGAGTTGCTGGCAGGCCGTGTGCAGAATCCAGCGGCCCATGGGCAGGATCAGCCCGGTGCTTTCTGCCAGTGGGATGAACTCGCCGGGCGGCACCAGACCGCGCAGTGGGTGTTGCCAGCGCACCAGCGCCTCGGCGCCGAGCAGCTCACCCCGTTCATCCACCTGCGGCTGGTAGTGCAGGAGCAGCTGAGCCTCGCTCAGGGCGCGGCGCAGCTCGTGCTCCAGGGTTGCGCGGGCGGCCAGCGCCTGCTGCATGCGTGGGTCGAAGAAGCACAGGGTATTGCGCCCGGCGGCCTTGGCTTCATACATGGCCAGGTCGGCGTGCTTGAGCAGCTCCTCGGGCTTGTCGTGGGGTTGCGAGAACAATGCGACACCAATGCTGGCGCTGCCGCTGTGGCTGTAGCCGGGCAGCTCGAACGGTGTAGCGAGAGCGTGCAGCAGCTTTTCTGCGACATGCTCGATGGCGGCGATGGCGGCCTGAGGTTCGGGGTCGAGGTTCTCCAGAGTCAGTACGAACTCATCACCGCCGAGGCGCGCCAGGCTGTCTTCGAGGCGCACCTGATTGAGCAGACGGTCGCTGACCTGTTGCAGCAGCAGGTCGCCCATGTCATGGCCGAGGGTGTCATTGAGCTGCTTGAAATTGTCCAGATCGATGAACAGCAGCGCGCCCTCACGTCGACTGCGTGCACTGCGGGCCAGGGCGAACTGCAGGTGTTCGAGCAGCAGGCGGCGATTGGGCAGACCGGTGAGCGCGTCGTAATAGGCGAGCTGATGGATCTGTTCGAGGTTCTTCTTGTGCTCGGTGATGTCGGTGGAAATGCCGCACAAGGCGTAGATGCTGCCATCGGTCGCACGCAACGGCAGCTTCACCGAAAAGTAGGTGCGCTCGTTACGGCCGTGGCGATCACGGTTGGTTTCTTCGCTCTCGATGCGCTCGCCAGCCAGTACGCGTTGGTCGTTGAGGCCCAGTGCTTGCGCCGTGTCGCTGTCGAAGAAGTCGGCGTCGGTGCGGCCGATGACCTGCTCGGCGCTGCGCTCGAACAGGTCGCAGACCTTGCGATTGGCGTACTGATAACGCAGTTGTGGGTCCTTGATGTAGATATGCGCCTCGACGCTGTCGAGGATGGTATTGAGGCGCTCCTCGCTGGTCTTGAGGTGTCGGGTCTTGTCCGCGACCTGGCGGCGCAACAGCAGGCTGCCGCCAATGGCCAGTGTCAGCAGCGTCGCGAGCAGCGCCAGGCCCCACCAGAACAGGATGGGAACGCTGCGCTGCGGCGGCGCGCCGCTCCAGCGCTGCAGCACCTGAAAGTAGGTGGAGCCGGGTGCTGATTGCCAGCTTTGCAGGTGCTGGTCGATGGCGCTGAGCAGCTCGCCGTTGGCGCCCTTGCGCGTGGCGTAGAACAGCTGTGCGGGCTGGAACATGATCGGTGTCGCGCTCAGGCGGTAGTCGGCGGCGTGATAGTCACCGAACAGCTGATTGGCCACCACGGCATCGGCCTGTTCGGCAAGCACCATGGCAAAGCCCTGGCTCAGGTCGCTGAGCGGAATCAGCTGCGCCTGCAGGCCGAAGCTGTCGAGCAGGCTCTGCAGATACTGGTATTGAATCGACCCCTCCAGGGCGGCGATACGCAGGTCGCGCAGGTCAAGCACACTCTGCAGGTGCAGCTCTTCGTGGCTGTACAACTGCGACCAACTGAATAGCGAAGGCACCTGGTGGAAGTCCATCAGTTGTGCGCGTTCTTCGCTGAAGGCGACGTCCGGCAGCAGATCGATCTCGCCGTCCTGCAGCATCTGCAGACATTGCTGCCAGGCGCAGGGCACTGTCTGCAGCTGCCAGCGCTCCTCGTTGGCAATGGCCTGCAGCAGTTCACCGAGAATGCCCGATGGCTGTGCGTTGGCATCGGCAAAGATCTTTGGCTCGTTGGCGTATACACCGACCCTGACCGTGCGTGTCTCTGCGGCAATGTTCCAGGCGCAGCCCAGCAGGCAAAAGCACAGCAGCAGGTGAACGAGGCGGGGTGAAGAGAGCGGCTTCATGCGCGGGTCGACTTCCATGGGCAAAGTTCCAGCAACCTGTTCTGCAGTATGGCCGCCTATGCCGAGTATGCGAGCTCAGGACGGTGCTCAGTCGGCCCAGCCGCGATAGACGTGGGTCATGGGCCTGGGCCCCTTCAGGTAGCCGGTATCCAGCTGGCGGATATGAAAACCACCGGCGCTGATCAGCGCGGGTATGTCACGGTCCAGGTGGCAGCCGCCGGCCAGCGGCTTCCACAGAGGGGTGAGACGGCGTTGCCAGCGCACCACCGGCAGGTCGGGTGCCAGGCCGTGTTCGCAGAACAACAGACGGCCGCCGGGTTTCAGCACCCGGCGCATTTCGCCCAGGGCGGCCACCGCATCGGGGATGGTGCACAGGGTGAAGGTGCAGACGATATCGTCGAAGCTGGCGTCTTCAGCCTGAATCTGGCCCAGTTCCAGGGCGATCATTTCCACCGGCACCTGGCAGCGCGCGGCGCGGTCGCGGGCCAGGCGCTGCATGTCGGCGGACGGGTCGACGCCGACGACCAGCTCGACCCGCTGCGGATCGTAGAAACTCAGGTTGAGACCGCTGCCGATGCCGATTTCCAGCACCCGTCCCTTGGCCAGCGGCACGATCTGCGAGCGTGCCTTCATGACCGCGCCCATGCCGCAGGCGAAATCGATCAGATGCGGCAGCACATGGCGGTCATAGAGGCCCATGGTTCAGGCTTCGTCTTGTTCGACGTCGTCATCGTTGTCGCCGCGATAGGCCGCGAAGCACTTGAGGCTGTGGCTCACCTCGTTGCCTTCGATGAGCCAGCTGTCATCCGCTTCGCTGTACCGCGCGGCCTGCACCGAAGCCAGGGAAAACTTCCACAGGCGGCGTTCGCGGCCATCGATGCAGTGCACCTGCAGCAGGGGTTTGGCAGAGCTGTCGCTGCCCGCCGTACCGGCGCTGATCTGCGCCAGCAATTCGGTGTCGAGGTCGAACTGCCAGGCATACAGACCATCGATCTCCAGCATGTCGGCGTCTTGCAGGGCCTCGATCAGGCTTGTCGGTTTCATCGCATCACCCACGGCATCAGCGCCCCAGGCGGCGCAGGTCGGAAGACTCTATCACGCGCACGCCGTCTTCCTCTTCCAGAGCCAGGCGCCACAATGCGCGGGCCAGGGCGCAGGCGTCGATGCCCCGGTACTTGCCCGGCAGCCAACGCAGCAGCGGGGCTGCCAGACGCTCGCCGAGACGAAATTCGTGCCGTGCACCGAGCAGCAGCGACGGGCGGGCGATGGTCAGTTGCGGCCAGTCCATGGCTTTCAGCGCCGCTTCGGTCTCGCCCTTGATGCGGTTGTAGAACACCTTTGATCCGGGGTTGGCGCCCAGGGCGCTGATCACCACCAGATGCCGTGCGCCCAGCTCGCGAGCGCGGCGAGCGAAGGCCAGCACCAGGTCATGGTCGACGGCGCGGAAGGCTTCCTGCGAGCCGGCCTGCTTGAGGGTGCTGCCCAGGCAGCAGAAAGCGGTATCGACCTGGCCGGACAATTGCGGCAGCAGCGCTTGCAGCTCGCCCACCGGGTTCTCCAGATGCGGGTGCGTGGCCAGCGGCCGGCGGGTAGGCGCCAGCACGCGGGCGACCGTCGGCTCGCTGAGCAGGCGGTCGAGCAGGTGTTCACCGGTGAGTCCGGTGGCGCCTGCGAGAAGGATGTGCTGCGGGGTCAGGTACATGCAGTGTTCTCTTGTCCGTTACAGTTCAGCTTAACAGGCTGTTGAAAAACTACCTCGGCTTTGGCCTCCTGCATCCATGCACTCGTCGCCTACGATTTTCAATGGCCTTTTAGTCCGTTGCCGGACCGCTGGCCACGGCGCTGAGCGCACGCTCGGCCTGGCTCTGGCGCAGGTTGCGCCAGTGCTGGAGTACGCCGCGCGGCGCCCAGATCTGCGGTTCGGAAGGTTCGAAACCGTCGCTCTGCTCACGCTCGGCGACGCGCTCCTTGGCCAGTTCGAAGGCCCGTTCGAGGTTGTCGGTCTCGCCGAGGGCCTCGGCGAACAGGGCCCGTCCGAAGTAGGTGAAGTCGTTTTCCTCGCTGCAGCCGAAGGACACGCGATCGGCGCGCGCGGCGGTCATCACCAGGGTCTTCTCGTCTTTCAGTGGCGGGATGAAGCCGCCGGAATAGCAGGCAGAGATCACCACCACCTTGCTGCGCTGCTTGAGCGGGGCGAGCAGGGCGGCCAGCTCGCTGGCGGGCAGGTCGGCCAGTTGCAGGCGGGGCTGATCGAGATTGAGCTCGTGACGGCGCGAGCCGTGGCTGGTCAGGTAGATGAAGACCAGGTCTTCTTCGCCACTGCGTTCGGCCAGCGCCTGCACCGCGCGGGTGAGATTCTCGCGGGTGGCCAGTGGGCGGTCGGCGAGATGGTCGCGATGGTTGATCAGGCTGATGTTGCCATAGGCGCCGAAGCGCTCGCGCATCAGCCGGCTGACGTAGTCGGCCTCGCGCATGAATACGCTTTGCTTGCCGTCGCCGGCCAGGGTCAGCGCATACAGCTCGCGCGCCGGGGTCGAGGCTGGAATCGCGGCGATGGCTGCCTCGAGCAGGTGCCCCTGCTGCAGCAGGCCCAGCTCGAGGCTGTCGGGCAGTACCTGGCCCTGTTCGTCACGCACCAGGCGGCCGTGTTGCCAGGTGCCGGACTGGCGGCTGCCGTCGGCCAGAGTCAGGGTGCCTGCGCCGCTGTACTCGCCCCCCGAGAAATGCCCTCGGTAGGCGCTGCCATCGGTCAGGGTGAGCAGGCCTTCGCCTTCGTACTGCCAGTCGGCGAATTCACCGAGGTAGCGGGTGCCTGCGCCGTCGGTGTATTCACCGGGGCCCTGCATCACGCCCTCGATGAACTCCCCGGCCCAGGTTTCGCCGCTGGCGCTCTGGTAGCGGCCCTTGCCGTGGAATTCGTCATTCTGGAAACCGCCGCTGTAGTTGTCGCCATCGGCGTTGTGGTAGCTGCCCTGGCCACTGAGCAGCCCTTGAGCGAACACGCCGCTGTACTGGTTGCCATAGGCATCGCTGCGCACGCCCTGGCCTTCTGGCTGACCCTTGACGAACTGGCCCTGGAAGCTGCTGCCGTCGGCCATCTCCAGTTTGCCCAGACCGTGGAAGCGATCATTGAGAAAATCGCCCTGATAGCGCTGGCCGCCCTGTTCGAGCAAGCCTGCGCCACTGAAACGGTTGCGTTCGAAACCACCCTGATAGCGACTGCCATCGCTGTAGGTCAGGGTGCCCTGGCCATGGAACATGCCTTGGTGGAACTCGCCCAGGTAGTGTTCGCCACCAGGGCCTTGCCATTCGCCGCTGCCTTCGAGCATGCCGTCCTTGAACTGGCCGACGAACCAGCTGCCGTTGCGGTAGTCCAGACGCCCCGGGCCCTGCAATAACCCATCGACTATCTCGCCGCGATACTGGCCACCGTCCGGCAGCGTGGCATTGGCCGGCAGCAGCGGGCGTGCTTCCTCGCAACCGGCGAGCAGCAGGGACAGGCAAAGAGGCAGTAGGCGCAGGGCGAGGGGATTCATGACGGACGTCCAGGTCGGTGCTTTGTCCGCAGTATGCCGCAAGCCTGGACGCTTGCGCTGCCGAGTCGCACGCTTTGCTATCAGGCCGTTGAAAAATTACCCCGGCTTTGGCCTCCTGCATCCATGCAGTGGTCACCCAGGTTCTTCAACGGCCTGTAAGGGGGAAGGTTCCCGCTCCGACGGCTGCCGCCGGAAACGGGGCTGGCGGGGGTCAGACGAAGCAGAGGGTCAGCGGTTCGGCGATATAGGCCGGCTTTTCCTGGCCTTCGATCTCCAGTACGGCGCGGGCCTTGAGCAGCCACTGGCCGGGGTTCTTCTCGGTGGCGTCGGTCAGGGTCACCGTCAGACGCACCTTGGCGTCAACCTTGACCGGCTGGATGAAACGCACGCTGTCGAGGCCGTAATTGACCGCCATCTTCAGGCCCTGCGGCATGATCATGATGCCTTCCATCAGCATCGGCACCAGCGACAGCGAGAGGAAGCCGTGGGCGATGGTGGTGCCGAAGGGGGTCAGCTTGGCCTTTTCCGGGTCGACATGGATGAACTGGTGGTCGCCGGTGCACTCGGCGAACTGATTGATGCGCTGCTGGTCGATGGTCAGCC
>CAMPIF010000271.1 GCA_946886245.1 Ectopseudomonas composti
GCAGGCGTGCAGCCGCCTGCCAGTTGGCAGCGGTGCCGGTGAGCCGGGGCGCGGTACTTGCTTCACCGCTACGCAGTTGTTCGCGCAACTGCTGACCGAAGTGCCGCAGCGCATGCAGGCGCAGGCTCCAGGCGTCGCCGCAGTGCTGAGGCGAATCCTGATCCAGATACCGAGCTGCCAGACTGGAGGCGCGATAGTGCCAGTCGGATTCAGCTTCATCAGCCTTCTGTCGTTCCAGCAGGCGCATGCTCCAGAGCATATCCAGCAGATAGGCGGTGTTCCCCGCGTGCAGGTGCAGGCGGCTGGCCACGACGCAGGCCGGCAGAGGCTCGGCCAGCAGGTTGAACAGCTTCAGCTCCAGTGCCACGCGCATGACATCAGCCTGGACCGAGGCCAGGCTCAGATCCCAATAAGGTTGCAACGGATGGCTGACAGGCGCCTTGAAAAGCAGCGTCATAGTAAATAACTCAGGCGCAGGCCGATCTCGCGTGGCGCGCTGTAGGCCCGCGCCATGCCGTTGAGGAAACCGACCGCGTCATAGCGTTTGTCGGTGGCGTTATCCACATAGGCGGACACGCCGATCTGGTCGAAGCGGTAGCCGGCGTTCAGGTCGAGCAGGGCATGGCCCGTGCGGCTGTAACGGTTGGCGGAGTCGAGATAGGTGCGTCCCACGGCACTCAGCCCGGCCTCGGCGAACCAGCCGCTGGCGGTGTCGTAGCTCAGGCCCAGGTAGCCAGTGAGGTCGGGGGCGAAGGGCGCATGGTTGCCTTGGTAGCGGGCATTGCCATTCTGGAACTGCCTGAAGCGCGTGCGGTTCACGCCGAGTGAGGTCTGCACACGCCAATGCTCACTGAGCAGGTAGTTGGCCTCCAGCTCCAGACCGCTGGCGCGCGCCTTGGCGGCGTTGCTGATGTAGACCACGCCGGGCTGCACGATCTGTTGCACCTGCATGTCACTGATAGCCATCCAGTAGACGGCTGCCGAGTACTGCAGACGCTGCTGCGCTGCCCAGCCCTTGATGCCGAACTCGTAGGCGTCTACCTGCTCCGGGTCGTAACCCGGATAGTCGGCTGAGGCGGCGAAGGCGTTGAAACCACCGGCGCGGTATCCCTCGGCGTAGCTGGCGTAGACCTGGGTGTCGTCAGTCAGGGCGTAGTTCAGTGCCAGCTTCGGCGTGAAACGCTGCCACTGGTCACTGCGCTTGCCGGCATTGCCGGGGGACAGGCTGACCTTGTCCCGCTCGATGCGCGCGCCGAGGGTCAGCGTCCAGCGCTCGGCCAGTGGCTGTGTCCACTGGCCGAACAGGGCGTTGGAGTTGCCAGTCAGATCCACCTCGGTGCGGGTCAGTGCCAGAGGCAGTTTCTGCCGGAAATCCAGCGAATGATCGCTGCGCTCGGCGTAGAGTCCGAGCAGCCAGTGGCTGTCGGCCCATTCACCTTCCAGGCGCAGTTCCTGAGACAGGGTGTTCAGGTGGTAGTCGCGCTCCACGTGCAGCCTGTCGAGTGGAAGGAAATCGGTGTCCTGGCGCACGCGGTCATAGAAGTCGTTGCGCGCCGTGATCGAGCGCAGTTGCAGGCCGGACTCCAGCTCATGCGTCACATCCAGCGACAGGCTGCGACCGCTGGAGTGATTCCAGCTCGACGTGCCGGAGCGCACCTCGCGGTGCGAGGAGGTGGCCGGTCCCCATTGCGAACCGCCGTCGCGGTAGTCCTGACGGCTGTAGCGCAGTGTGGCGCTGGTCGCGGCAGCGGGTGTCCAGCGCAGTACGGCGCGGCCGTTGTGCCGTTCGCGCGCGTCCTCCTTGCCGCCCCGGTAGGTGTTGTCGATGAACCCATCCTGTTCCAGCCACTCGCCGGCGAGGCCGCCGTAGAGGGTGTCGGCCACCAGCGCCTGGCTCAGGTCGAAGCGCAGCGAGCGCTTGTTGCGGCTGCCCAGAGTGGTGTCGAGCAGTGCGTAAGGTTCGTCGCCGGGCTGGCGGGTATGGATACTCATCACGCCGGCTTCGGCATTGCGCCCGTACAGGGTCGATTGCGGCCCGCGCAGGATTTCTACCCGCTCTACCCCCAGCAGGTTGTGATCGAAGCCCTGTCCCATCAGGGTCGGCACGCCATCGACCAGCATCAGCATCGAGGATGAAAATGCCGTGGCGCTGGAGGTCAGGCCGCGCACTACCGGCACGTTGGTGCCGGACTGGCCGAAGGGTTGAAAGACGAAGTTCGGCGTGCGCCGCGCCAGTGTCTGCAAGTCATTGACCCCAGCATCGCGCAGGTCGTCGCCGTGCATGACCGACAAACTGGCCGGTACTTCCTCCTGCGGCTGTGCGATCTTGTTGGCTGTGACGGTCATCGTTGGCAATTGCTGCTGTACCGACGAGAGCGCCAGCGCCGGCATGAACATGCCGACCAGCACGCCAACCTTCAGGCAGATACTGTTCTTGCTCATCTCACCTCCGAGCGATACGCATGACAGGCGCCACCACAGACGCGCTGACAAACCATATGCCTGCCACAGGAACAGGCGTTGGATGTAGCTCGGATGATATTTGCAAATAATAATGAGTATCATGAAGCTTTGTATGAAATCAGGATTTCCCCGTATCCGAACTGGAGGAAGGCCCCATGGCTGCCATGCAACGGATAACTCAGCCACATCGTCTGGCGATGAGCCAGGCGCGCCTGATCCGCCGTGAACCCTCTGGTTGGGAGCGCCAGCAACTTCCCGAGGAACTGGGCGACTGCTATTCCGAGCGTTTCGTTCTGGAAAAGGATCTGCTGCTGGTTCGTTCGCGCTATCACCCGATCCGTGATCTGATCGAGGAGACCATAAACCCCCACGACCGCCCGATATTGGTGATTACCCTCGGCTTGCAGGGACAGTCCGGTTACAAGGCGCGCAATGGCGATTCCTTGTCTTTTTGTGCCGGTTTCACCACGGTGACGGCGTTCCATGGCAGCCAGGGCGAACGCTGCTATCAGGCTGGCTGCACGGTGTCGCAGCTGCGCCTGCTGGTGGGGGAGAACACCCTGGGACGCTATCTGGGCGCCGAGCGCGCGCGGGCCTTGCTCGGTACAGGGCACATCCGTCAGCTAGCCTTTCGCAAGACTTCCGGGGCCAGCAGCGCCCATGCCGTGGCGCTGCTTCGCTATCTCAACGACCCACAGCACATCGCTGCGCTGGACATGCACATTCACAGCCTCAGTCTGCTTGCCGAGCAGCTCAATCTGCTCAGCCCGGCGACACCTGCGTCGTTGCAGTTCAGCACTCAGGACATCGAAAAACTCGACCATGCCCATGACCTGATGATCGAGCAGATCGACCAGCCGCTGACCATCGCCTATCTCTGTGCGGCGGTGGGGCTGAACGAATTCAAGCTCAAGGAAGGATTTCATTACCGATTCAAGACCACACCGCATCGCATGCTGCACGAAATGCGCATGCGCAAGGCATACGTCCTCCTGGAAAGCGGCCATCAGGTGGCTCAGGTGGCGTATCGGGTGGGGTATCGCTATCCGAACAACTTCAGTGTGGCGTTTTCCGCGTTCTTCGGGCAGGCGCCGAAGTCGGTGTTCGGTGCGCATCGGCGCAAGCAGGACGCCGAGGGCAAGGCAGGTGCACATTAGGTGCGTCCGCGCTGATCAGGAAAGGATGCCGCAGTCTCGTTGCAAACCGCGGCATGCCGGTGTTGCCGTTGCGCCAGCCTGGGCTCAGCGCTTCAGGCCGCCCAGGGTCAGCGGCATCTGACGGTTCACATCCTTGTACAGCAGGTAGCGGAAGCGGCTCGGGCCGCCGGCGTAGCAGGCCTGCGGGCAGAAGGCGCGCAGCCACATGAAGTCGCCGGCTTCCACTTCGACCCAGTCCTGGTTCAGGCGATACACCGCCTTGCCTTCGAGCACGTACAGGCCGTGTTCCATGACGTGGGTTTCGGCGAAGGGGATCACGCCACCCGGCTCGAAGTTGACGATGTTGACGTGCATGTCATGGCGCATGTCGCTGATCTCGACGAAGCGCGTGGTGCTCCAGCGGCCTTCGGTGCCCGGCATGACGATCGGTTCGATGTCCTGTTCGTTGGTGACGAAGGCTTCCGGGTAAGGCACGCCTTCGACCGGCTGATAAGCCTTGCGCAGCCAGTGGAAGCGCACGGCTTCACTGCTGTTGTTGCGCAGCGACCAATCGCTCTGCGGCGGGATGAAGGCGTAGCTGCCCGGACGCATGGCGTGCTGGGTGCCATTGAGGGTCAGGCTGAATTCGCCTTCGACGACGAAGATCACGCCTTCGGCAGTGGCGTCCAGCTCGGGCTTGTTGCTGCCGCCGTTCGGGCCGACCTCGACGATGTACTGCGAGAAGGTCTCGGCGAAACCGGTCAGCGGGCGGGCGATGACCCACATGCGCATGTTGTCCCAGAACGGCAGGTGGCTGGTGACGATGTCACGCATCACGCCTTTGGGGATCACGGCGTAGGCTTCGGTGAACATGGCGCGGTCTGTCAGCAGTTGATCCTGACCTGGGTGACCGCCATGCGGTGCGTAGTAGTAGGGCGATTTGCTCATCGAGAGATTGCCTCGGCGGGTGAATGGCGCGGGGTTCGATCCCCGAGCGGGAAATTGGCTCCCAAGCACTATAGGAAGTCGCGGCTGGATTCGGAAATTAAATAGTAGAATGCCTGTCAGTGGCTTTCATGATGGGTGGCGACATGCTCGATCCCGTGCTGTTACGCAGTTTTCTCGCCGTGGTGCAGACCGGTGGTTTCACCCGTGCGGCTGCCAGTCTGCACCTGACGCAATCGACTGTCAGCCAGCAGGTACGGCGCCTGGAGGAACAGCTCGGTGCGGAGCTGCTCGACCGCAGTGGTCGCTACGTGGTGACCACCACCGAGGGCGAGCGCCTGCTCGGGTACGCCAATCGCATCGTCGCATTGATGGACGAAGCGATGCTGGCGCTGGGGCAAAGTGCGGTGGAAGGCGAAGTGCGCCTCGGCGTACCGGACGACTTCGCTGCCAACAGTCTGACGCCTTATCTGGCGGATTTCGCCGACGCGCACCCGGGTATTCGTCTGGAGATCACCAGCGGCCTGAGTCATGACGTGTGGCGCGCGTTCAATGCGGGTGAGCTGGATCTGGCGCTGATCAAGCAGCGCGCCGGTAGCGCCAAGGGCCTGGCCAGTTGGGCCGAACCACTGGCCTGGCTCGACAGCCGAGCGCGCCCGGTGCTGGCGCGCAATCCGGTACCGCTGGCGGTGTTCCCGCCCAATGGCCTGTACCGTCTGGAGATGACTCACGCGCTGGACGCCATGGGCAAGTCCTGGCGCATTGCCTATGTCAGCAGCAGCCTGCCCGGCGTCAGCGCTGCGGCCGAAGGTGGGCTGGGCCTGACGCTGTTGCCGCGCCGCTTGATCACTGCCGCGCACCGCGAACTGGACGAGGCCGAAGGTTTCGCCCCGGTGGCGCCGGTGGAAGTGGCCCTGCATGCGCGCAACCAGCTACCCGGTTACGCGCGGGAGTTGGCGGCGGCGTTGATCGAGGCCTGCGAAGGGATCATGAGCCAGTAGGCTGTCGCGGGGCCGGGTAGGGTGCGCCGTGCGCACCTGCTTCCTGCCCGCCACGGCCGGTGCGCGCGGCCGCGACATCCTGCGCTCAGCGCCAGCTCAGAATCGGCCAGCCGGCCTGTTCGGCATGGGCGCGCAGAGTCGGGTCGGGATTGACGGTGAAGGGTTTGTCCACCCGTTGCAGCAGCGGCAGATCGTTGCGCGAGTCGGAATAGAAGCTGGCACCGGCCAGGCTTTCGTCCTGCTCGGCGAGCCAGGCGTTCAGTCGGGTGACCTTGCCCTCACGGTAGGTCAGCACGCCCTGGGTGCGGCCAGTATAGAAACCGTGTTGCTGCTCCAGGTCGATGGCCAGCACCTCATCGATGCCAAAGCGTTCGGCGATGGCGCTGACCAGAAAATGCGCCGATGCCGATATCACCAGCAGGCGGTCGCCGGCGGCGCGGTGTGCCGCCAGCGTACGACTGGCGTCGCTGTAGAAGATCGGCTCGATCACGTCCTCGACGAAGGGCTCGACCACATGGGCGACTTCCTCGGGCGTACGGCCAACCAGCGGCGACAGGGTGAAGGCCATGTAGTCTTCCATGGCCAGGGTGCCGGCGGCGTACTGGCGCATCAGCTCCTGTTCGTGGGCGAGGAAGGAGTCGCCATCGGCCCAGCCGATCTTCACCATTTCCTGGCTCCACAGGCTGGCGCAGTCGCCGTGGATCAGGGTCTCGTCGAGATCGAAGATCGCC
>CAMPIF010000272.1 GCA_946886245.1 Ectopseudomonas composti
AGCGTGGTCTACCAGCCGCCGTTCGACAGCCCCTACTACAGCGGCATCAACCCCTACGCCCTGGGTTTTGCCATGTACCGCGACATCCGCCGCATCTGCGAAAACCCCACCGAAGAGGACAAGCGCTGGTTCCCGGACATTGCCGGCAGCGACTGGCTGACCACGCTCAAGTTCGCCATGAACAGCTTCAAGGACGAGAGCTTCATCCTGCAGTTCCTCTCGCCCAAGGTGATTCGCGACTTCAAGCTGTTCGGCATCCTCGACGACGACCAGAAGGACGAACTGCTGGTGCCGGCCATTCATGACGAACCGGGTTATCGCACCATCCGCGAACTGCTCGCCGCGCAGTACAACCTGGGCAACCGCGAGCCCAACGTGCAGATCTGGAACATCGACCGCCGTGGCGACCGCTCGCTGACCTTGCGCCATCAGCAGCACGACCGCAAACCACTGGGCGACTCCACCGGCGAGGTGCTCAAGCACCTGCACCGGCTGTGGGGCTTCGACATTCACCTGGAGGTCTGTCAGGGCGACCAGTTGATCACCACGCAGCATGTACCACCGCGCGGCAGCTCGGAGAACGACAGCGAATACCCGAGGCTGGACCTGATCATTCCGCCGATCTGATCGGCATCTGCAGCACGCCCGTCTGCCGATCATGGCCACGCCTTAAGCGTGGCAGGACACGCCCTGCCCCGATCTTCGGTATCCTCTGCGCTCAGTGGAGGAACACACATGCAGATCTACACAGTCGGCGGCGCGGTACGCGATCGCCTGCTCGGCCGGCCCGTCAGTGAAGTGGACTGGGTGGTGGTTGGCGCCAGCGCCGAACAGATGCAAGAACTCGGCTACCGCCCGGTGGGCGCCGACTTTCCGGTGTTCCTGCATCCGCAGACGGGCGACGAATACGCACTGGCCCGCACCGAGCGCAAGAGCGGGCGCGGCTATGGCGGCTTCACCTTCCACGCCAGCCCCGAGGTCACGCTGGAACAAGACCTGATCCGCCGCGACCTGACCGTCAACGCCATGGCCGAGGACGACCAGGGCAACCTGATCGATCCTTATGGCGGCCAGCAAGATCTTGAAGCCCGCGTCCTGCGCCACGTATCGCCGGCCTTCGCCGAAGATCCGCTGCGCGTCCTGCGCGTGGCCCGCTTCGCCGCGCGCTATGCGCCGCTCGGTTTCAGCGTCGCGCCAGAAACCCTGGCGCTGATGCGTCAATTGGCCGAATCCGGCGAGCTGGCCCACCTCACAGCCGAGCGCAGCTGGAAGGAAATATCCCGCGCCCTGATGGAGCCACGCCCGGACGTGTTCGTCCAGGTGCTGCGCGACTGCGGCGCGCTGGCCGCCCTGCTGCCCGAAGTCGACGCTCTGTTCGGTGTGCCGCAACCGCAAGCGCACCATCCGGAAATCGATACCGGCGTGCATGTGCTGAGCGTGCTGCGCCAGTGTGCGGAGCACGACCAGCCGCTGAACGTGCGCTGGGGCTGCCTGCTGCATGACGTCGGCAAAGGCCTGACACCGGAGGCCGAATGGCCACGGCATATCGCCCACGAGCCCAAAGGCCTGCCACTGATCCAGGCGATCAACGAGCGCTGCAAGGCACCGCGCGACTGCGCCGAGCTGGCAATGCTGGTCGGCGAGTTCCATACCCATGGCCATCGCGCGCTGGAGTTGCGCCCCTCGACACTGCTGGAACTGCTGCAACGCTTCGACGTGTTTCGCCGCCCGCAGCGCTTCGCCGAATTCGTCGCAGCCTGCGAGATGGATGCGCGCGGTCGCCTGGGCCTGGAGCAACGCGACTACCCGCAGGCCGCTTACCTGCTGGGCGCCGCCGAGGCTGCCCGGCAAGTGCCGGTCAAACCGCTATTGGAGAAAGGATTCAAGGGTGCGGAGCTGGGCGAGGCGCTCAATCGCGAGCGCCTGCACGCGCTCAAGGCCTACAAAGCGCAGCACGCCTCGTAGGAGCGGCTGGGCGGCATTCCGCTTCAGCCGCGAAACTCCGCGGCACGCCTTTTCGCGGATAAATCCGCTCCTACCGATCAACGCCAACCCGTAGCCCGGATGCAATCCGGGACATTCCCAGCGTCCGTTCTCCCGGATTTCATCCGGGCTACGCAGGGCGCGTCTGTAGCAACTCAGTTGGCGTCAGTTCGACACCGCGCCACTGGAAGGCCGCCGGCCAGAGCTGCTGATCGATCTGCGCCGACGCCCACAGCTCGGCGAACGAACGGCCATCGACCGGATGACACGCCTCGGGAGCCAGCAATGCCAGCGGCCAGAGCACGAAGGCGTTCTTGAGAATTTCCGCGCGCGGCAGGATCAGGCCGTTGAAATTGCCGACCTGCTCGCCATACAGCAGCACGTCGATGTCCAGCGGCAAGCCCTTGCGGTCCGGCGCATAGCGGCCATTGTCGGCCTCGATGAATTTCAGCCGGCGATCCAACTCCAAAAGCGGCAGCTCCGTCTCGCCCACCACCACCAGATTGAAGAAATTGCCGCTCTTGATGCCCACGGCATGGCTCTCGAACACCGGCGAGCAGCGCATGTCGATGAGCAACACCGTCAGCGCATCGAGGCCCGCGACGAGATGAGCCTCGCGCTCGATATTGCTGCCGAGGCCGAGAAAGACCCGAGTCAGAGGCATCCGCGCTCGATCTCCACGCCCACGCCACCGCGTGCGGCTGGCACCGCGCCGGGCTTGGTCAGCTTCAGACGCATCCAGGGAATGTTGAATTCGTCCATCAGGACCTGCACCAGCCGTTCGGCGAAGGTCTCGACCAGAATGAACTGCGACTCGGCGGCGAAGGCCTGAATGCGCGTGGACACGCTGGCGTAGTCGAGCGCCAGGTTGAGGTCGTCACCGGCCGCCGCCGGGCGGTTGTCCCAGCCCA
The DNA here is from genome assembly GCA_946886245.1 of Ectopseudomonas composti. The sequence goes on from CAMPIF010000272.1 coordinate 2,895, forward strand.
TCTGCAGGTCCAGACGCAGGCACTGGCGAATGTCGCGCTCCCAATCGTAGGCGCCGATCACCGTGTCGACTTCCAGCCCCTCGATAAATACTCTGTCCACCCGCACTCTCCGCGCCACGACAAGGGCGCTGCACCTCGTTAGAATCGGGCCACCCCATGCCCTGGAATGGCCACCATGTTCTGGCTTCTGGCAATCCTTGCCTACCTGCTCGGTTCGCTGTCCTTCGCCATCCTGCTCAGCCGACTCGCTGGCAGGCCAGACCCGCGCGCCAGCGGCTCGGGCAACCCCGGCGCCACCAACATGCTGCGCGTGGCCGGCAAGAAGCTCGCCGTGATGACGCTGATCGGCGACCTGCTCAAGGGCCTGCTACCGATCCTGATCGCCAAGCTGCTCGGCCTCAGCCTGCACCAACAGGCCTGGATCGGCCTGGCGGCCGTCGTCGGCCATCTTTACCCACTGTACTTCCGCTTTCGTGGCGGCAAGGGCGTGGCCACTGCCGCCGGCATGCTGCTCGGCCTCTACCCACCAGCCGCCTTGCTCGCCCTGGCAGCCTGGGCCCTGGTATTCCTGCTGACCCGCACCAGCTCGCTGGCCTCGCTGATCGCCACACCGCTGACGCTACCGCTGCTGGCCTGGCAGCAACCGGCTGCCTTGCTGCCGGTCTGCGTGCTGGCCGGGCTGATCGTCTGGCGCCACCGCAACAATCTGCGTGATCTGTTCGCCGGCCGCGAGCGGCGCTTTTGAATAACCCGTAGGAGCGGCTTCAGCCGCGATTTTCGCGGCTGAAGCCGCTCCTACGGTACATGCGTTTCGTTAAATCGCCGGCAGCGACTCCATCGGCCAGCGCGCCTGTACCTTGATCGCCAGATCCTCATGCTGCCCGGCCAGCAAACGCTGGCACCCGGCGTAGGCGATCATCGCGCCGTTGTCGGTGCAGAAGCGTGGCCGCGCGTAGAACACCTTGCCCTTCATCTCGCCCAGCATGCGCTCCAGATGCTCGCGCAGCGCCTTGTTGGCACTCACGCCACCGGCGATCACCAGGCTGTTCAGCCCGCTCTGCTTGAGCGCGCGCTTGCACTTGATGGTCAGAGTCTCGACCACCGCCTGCTGGAAGGCCAGCGCGATGTCGCGACGGGCTTGGTCGAGGTCGTCACCGTTGTCGCGGCATTGCTGCCAGGTATTAAGCGCAAAGGTCTTGAGGCCGCTGAAGCTGAAATCCAGCCCCGGCCGATCGGTCATCGGCCTGGGGAAAACGAAACGCCCCGGCGTGCCCTGCTCCGCCAGCTTGGCGATCTCCGGGCCGCCCGGATAATTCAGGCCCATCAGCTTGGCAGTCTTGTCGAAGGCCTCACCGGCAGCGTCGTCCAGCGACTCGCCGAGCAACTGGTACTGGCCGATGCCATCGACGCGCACCAACTGGGTGTGGCCACCGGACACCAGCAAGGCGACGAACGGAAAGGCCGGCGGCTGCTCTTCCAGCATCGGCGCCAGCAGGTGACCTTCCATATGGTGCACGCCGACGGCCGGCACGCCCCAGGCAAATGCCAGCGCCTGGGCGCAGGAGGCGCCGACCAGCAGCGCACCGACCAGGCCTGGGCCTGCCGTGTAGGCCAGTGCGTCGATGTCGCTGGCCTGCTTGCCGGCCTCATCCAGCACCTGGCGGATCAGCGGCAGCATGCGCTTGACGTGATCGCGCGAGGCCAGTTCCGGCACCACGCCGCCGTAGACGCGATGCAGGTCGATCTGGCTGAACAGGGCGTCAGCCAGCAGGCCGCGCTCGCTGTCATAGAGCGCGACGCCGGTTTCATCGCAGGAGGTTTCCAATCCCAGTACGAGCATGGAGCTTGAGCCTTGATTTGCCGCGTGGAACAAAGGCGCGCATGATAAGCGCCGCCCGGCGGAGCGGCCAGCGCTTTTCGATCAGAGGCCTTTGCATTCCTCGGCTCGAGGGGGTAACATCCGCAACCCTTAAAAACCGACGCAACCCGAGCCATTTGCCGGGAGCGCGTTGAACACCGGTAATTAACGAAGGTACGACCTGGATGCCAGCCGTCAAAGTTAAAGAGAACGAACCCTTCGACGTAGCCCTGCGTCGTTTCAAGCGCTCCTGCGAGAAAGCCGGCGTACTGGCTGAAGTCCGTAGCCGCGAATTCTACGAAAAGCCGACCGCTGAGCGTAAGCGCAAGGCCGCTGCCGCTGTTAAGCGTCACGCCAAGAAAGTGCAGCGCGAACAGCGTCGCAGCGTCCGCCTGTACTAATACCGTACACGCAACGCTCGAATGCCCGGCTCTGGCCGGGCATTGCATTTGAAAGACTCCGCCTCGCGCTTCAGCGAGTGAGCGGAGTTTTTGCTTTTCTACCCATCGTTGTCCCGCGCTTGCGCCGGGCAGTATGCTGAGCGCCTATGGCCGGCCTGATCCCGCAATCCTTCATCGATGACTTGCTCAACCGCACCGACATCGTCGATGTGGTGAGTTCGCGCATCCAGCTGAAGAAGACCGGCAAGAACTACAGCGCCTGCTGCCCCTTCCACAAGGAAAAGACCCCCTCCTTCACCGTCAGCCCCGACAAGCAGTTCTACTACTGCTTCGGTTGCGGCGCCGGCGGCAACGCCCTCGGCTTCGTCATGGACCACGATCAACTGGAGTTTCCCCAGGCGATCGAGGAGCTGGCCAAACGCGCCGGCATGGACGTGCCGCGCGAGGAAAGTGGTCGCGGACACAAACCCAGGCAACCGGTCGACTCACCGCTCTACCCGTTGCTCAATGCCGCCGCCGAGCACTATCGCCAGGCACTGAAAAGCCATCCGCAACGCAAGTACGCCGTGGATTACCTCAAGGGTCGCGGCCTGACCGGGGAAATCGCCCGCGACTTCGGCATCGGCTTCGCCCCGCCCGGCTGGGACAACCTGCTCAAGCAACTGGGCGCCGACGCCCTGCAGCAGAAAGTCATGATCGATGCCGGCCTGCTGATCGAGAACGCCGAGAACGGCAGGCGCTACGACCGCTTCCGCGACCGCATCATGTTCCCCATCCGCGACAGCCGCGGCCGGGTGATCGCCTTCGGTGGCCGCGTGCTCGGCGACGACAAGCCCAAGTACCTCAACTCACCCGAAACCCCGGTGTTCCACAAGGGCCAGGAACTCTACGGCCTGTACGAGGCGCGCAAGCACAACCGCGACCTCGACGAGATCATGGTGGTCGAAGGCTACATGGACGTCATCGCCCTGGCCCAGCAGGGCCTGCGCAATGCCGTGGCGACACTGGGCACGGCCACCAGCGAAGAACACCTCAAGCGCCTGTTCCGCATCGTGCCCAGCGTGCTGTTCTGCTTCGACGGCGACGCTGCAGGGCGCAATGCCGCCTGGCGCGCCCTGCAG
>CAMPIF010000273.1 GCA_946886245.1 Ectopseudomonas composti
CGGCCTGCTCGCCGCTGGCAGCGGCGAGCAGGCCGAGGCCGGCGAGCAAACGGGTAACGTGGGACATGGCGATCTCCAGGCAGATAAGGGTGCGGCGCATCTTATGTGCTACCTGGCGAGCGAAAAGCCCCGTAAGCTGGCCATATTTGGTGCATGGATCGAGCGAATGATGGATCGACTGACGGCGGCGCGGGTGTTCGTCGAGGTGCTGGAGCGCGGCAGCCAAACGGCCGCTGCCGAGGCGCTGGACATGTCGCGGGCAATGGTGTCGCGCTACCTCGCCGAGCTGGAAGCCTGGGCCGGCGTGCGCCTGCTGCACCGCAGCACACGGCGACTGAGCCTGACGGCGGCCGGTGAACAGATGCTGCCGCAATGCCGCGAGATGCTGGCGCTGGCCGAGCGCATGCAGGCATTGGGTCAAGCGGCGGATGATGCGCCGCGCGGCACGCTGCGCATCACCTGCAGCCAGTCCTTCGCTCAGGCCTGGCTGGTGCATGCGCTGCAGGCCTTCATCGAGCGTTACCCGCAGGTCAGCGTCGACCTGCTGGTCGGCAGCGAGGCGGTCAATCTGGTGGAGGCGCGCATCGACCTGGCGCTGCGCATCACCAATCAGCTCGACCCGAATCTGATCGCCCGGCGCCTGGCGGTGTGTCGCTCGGTGGTCTGTGCCAGCCCGGATTACCTGGCGCGACACGGCACGCCGCAGCGCCCGGAGGATCTGGCCCGGCATGACTGTCTGGCCTACGCCTACTTCGGCCGCAGCCTGTGGGAGTTCGAGCATCGAGGGGAGGCGATTGCCGTTTCGGTGTCCGGCAGCCTCAGCGCCAACGAGTCGATGGTGTTGCTGGAGGCGACCCTGGCTGGCGCCGGCATCAGCCTGCAGCCGCTGTACTCGGTGGCTGCACCGCTGCGTGAGGGACGGCTGGTGCAGCTTCTGGCGGACTACCGGCCGCCGGAGCTGGGCATTCATGCCCTGTACGGCACGCGTCGACAGATGCTGCCGGCGATGCGCCTGCTGCTGGATTTCATTGCCGAACGACTGGCCAGCGAGGCGCACTGGCAGCATTAACAGGCTGTTGAAAAACTACCTGCGTTGCCATTGCTGCGTTAAAAACAGGCTCAAAATGCTCATTTACAACTCGTAAACTGCGCTTTTTCGCCTGTTTTTGCCTTGCACTGGCTGCCTCGCCTACGTTTTTCAACGGCCTGTTAACCGCCTGTTAAAAGCTGCGCCGGAAACTTGCATTCGGCCACGCAGCTTCAAGAATGAAGTGATCGGATCAGGATTTCACCATGCCATCACTCTCGAGCTTCGGCAGGCGCGTTCGCAAACTCTGGCATGGTGCCGACCTGGCTCTGGTCGGCCAGCGTCGCGAGCGCCGCATGCGCATGCTGTCGAGCCTGGTGATGATGGTGATGGGCCTCCTCTGGGGGCTGTTCTTTTTCTCGCGCGGCTACTGGGCCATCGTCATCATGGACGTGACCATCGTCCTCAGCGGTGTGGCGGTCTTCGCGCTGACCCTGCGCAACCAGGCCCGTAGCGCCAACCTGATCCTGTTCGGTGCGCTGATCCTTATCGTGGTCGCTTCGACCCTGCTGCTCGACCCGCCGACCCTCACGGCGCCGCGTGCGACGCACCTCTATCTGCTACCGGTGGCCGTGGCCGCGTTGATGGCCTTCCGCGATGAGCCCCTGTGGCTGCGTTATGGCATGTCCCTGTTCTGCCTGCTGTTGTTCGTCGCCCTGGCCGCGTCCAACTGGCGGCCCACCGATCTTTATGCGCTGCCGGACGATGTGCGCATCGTCGGTTCCTGGGTGCAGAGCGTTGCCGCCATGGCGCTGTTCTTCCTGCTCCTGCATATCCTGCAGAGCGACACCGCCGAGCGCTCGGAGCTGGATCGTGACCTGCGCGCGGCCATTCGCGAGCAGCAGTTCGTGCTGTATTACCAGCCGCAGCTCAATGGTGCCGGGCGGGTCATCGGCGCCGAGTTGCTGATTCGCTGGCAGCACCCGCAACGCGGGCTCCTGGCGCCTGGCGAGTTCATCGATCACGCCGAGAATACCGGGCTGATCATCCCCATTGGCCAATGGGTGCTGGAGCAAACGGCCGCGCGCCTGCGTCAGTGGAAGGATGACCCGCTCTTCGGCGACCTGGGCCTGGCGGTGAACATCAGCCAGAAGCAGTTCTCGCAGAGCAGTTTCGTCGCCGAAATTCTTGGCCTGATCGAGCGCCACGGTATCGATGCCCAGCGCCTGGAGCTGGAGTTGACCGAGACGCTGATCGTGCATGACATGGAGGACCTCACGCGCAAGATGGCGGCGCTGGTCGAGCGTGGCGTGCGCTTCTCGCTGGATGACTTCGGTACCGGCTTTTCTTCCCTCATTCACCTCAAGCGCCTGCCGTTGAGCAAACTGAAGATCGACCGTTCGTTCATCTGCGACGTGCTCACCGATGCCAACAGCGAAACCATCGTGCGCACGGTGATCGCCCTGGGCCAGAGCATGGGCATGACGGTGATCGCCGAGGGCGTGGAAACCGAGGCACAGCGGCAGTTTCTGGCTGACAACGGTTGCAGTCAGTTCCAGGGATATCTGCTCGGCCGGCCGATGCCGTTGGCGGATTTCTGTGCCTTCGTTCAGCGCCACAACGGCTGAATCGCTGTTCCGTCCATCTTTCATCGTCAGCGGCGAGTGAACTCGAGGCCGTCCGCCAATGTCTGTCTGCAGTCGGCCCGTACCGGCAGGAATAGATGGCTATTGGCCGCTAGTGTGGCGTCTACGTCGCGGATTCTGCCTGCATCATGCTCGAGCGTGTTCTTCAATGCGTGGCCGGCAACGTCCATCCCGTTCGCCGGGTTCGTCTGACTGCCACGTGAAGATTGCCCATGTTCTTATCTCGTCATGCTCCACTCCAACCCCGCATTCTCGGTGCCTGCCTGCTGCTCGGTGGCCTGCTCGGCGGCGCACAGCCGTCTCTGGCCGAAGAGACGTCCGGCAACCAGCGCTGGGTCAGCGACAGCCTGAACACCTACGTGCGCAGTGGCCCCACCGATGGCTACCGCATCGTCGGCACCCTGGTCTCCGGGGAGAAAGTGGAGCTGCTGCGTACTCAGGGCGACTACAGCCAGGTGCGCAGCGCAAGCGGCAACAGCGTCTGGATTCCCAGCCGCGACCTGCAATCGGTACCAGGCCAGGCCGAGCGCCTGCCGCAGCTGGAACAGAAAGTCGCTGACCTCAGCGCGGAGCTCAAAGGCATCGACGACGCCTGGAAGATCCGTGTGCAAGGCATGCAGGAAACCCTGGATTCGCGCAAGAAACTCATCGACGAGCTGCAGGCCGCCCGTGGCGCGCTGGATGCCGAGCTGACCACCACCCGTTCGCAACTGCGCGATGCCCAGGCGCAACTGGGCAACGAACAGCAGCAGGCACTGATGCGCTACATGGCCTATGGCGGCAGCATCGCCGGCGCCGGGCTGCTGCTCGGGCTGATCCTGCCGACCATGCTGCGGGTCAAGCGCAAGCGCAATGATCAGTGGGTGTAGCGCCTGTCTTCAGCGCCTCGTTTCTGGAGGCATTGTCCAGAAATGGCCAATCTCGTTCACTCTCCTAGTCAGCGGTGAGGTGACGGGCGATGCCCTTCTTCAACGGCAGCAGGCCCTGCGCCACGCGCAGGCCGGCGCCGCGCAGCAGGCGGGCGGGCAACTGGTCGTTGGTGTACAGCTCCACCAGCAGGTTGGTGGCCTGGTACAGCGGCCAGGTGGCCAGACGTAGCTGACGCTCGTAGCGCGCCAGTGGCGCGGCTGCGCCGATATCCTGGCGCTTGCCATGAGCGGCCAGCAGTGCGTCGCTGAGCAGTTGCACGCCGATCAGGCCGAAGTTGAAGCCATGCGCGGTGACCGGGTGCATGCCCACGGCGGCGTCGCCAAGCAGGGCGCAGCGGGGGCCGACCATGCGCCGCGCATAGGCGCCTACCAGCGGGTAGGCGTGGCGACTGCTGACCAGTTGCATGGCGCCGAGGCGGCGCTCGAAGCGCTTTTCCATCTCGCGGGCGAAGCTGGTTTCGTCGAGTTTGTGCAGGCGTTCGATCTCGCGCGGTGGCAGGGTCAGCACGGTCGACGACTGCCGGCCATTGAGCGGTAGCAGGGCCAGGGTCTGGCCATAGCCGAACCACTCCCAGGCCACCTGTCGGTGCTCCTGTTCGTGCTGCATGCGGCACACCAGCATGCTCTTGCCGAAGTCCTTGAGTTGCGCGCCGATGCCGAGCTGGCGGCGGGTTTCCGAGAAACGGCTGTCGGCGGCGACCAGCAGGCGCGGTTGCAGCAGCCGGCCGTCCTGCAGCACCAGTTTCACCTCGTGCTCGCCGGCCTGAATGGCGCGCACGCTGGTGTCACACAACAGCTGCACGTCAGCGCAGTCGCGCACGGCCTGATAGGCCGCGCGGCGGATGGCCTGGTTGGCCACCAGATGACCGAGGCGCTCGGCGCCGGCCTGCTCGGCGCGGATCTTCAGGGCGAACAGCGAGGGGCCGTTGAACACCTGGGCATCGCGCAGTACGGCGATCTCCTCGGTGGGCAGGCGTGACCATAATTCCAGGTGTTCGAGCAGAGCCTGCGAGCCGTGGGTGAGGGCGATCTCGCGGCCGTCGAAGGCCGGTTCGGCCAGCGCCTGCTCGGCCTGGCGTTCCACTACCACGATGGACAGGCCCTGCCCGGACAGGGCGCGTGCCAGGCACAGGCCCGCCGGGCCGGCGCCGACGATGAGGATATCGGGTGACATGCTGCAGCTCTCCGTGCGGAAGACCGGTAGGGCGGGTGAACCCGCCCTGCGCCGATGCAAAGTGCGAGTCTAGGTCGCAGCAACGCCGCAGATATTGTCCGGGATCATGCCCAGGGCCGAATCGGTTGTGCGGGGCGAGGGCTATGAGTCGGCAGTGAATATTGTTTTTATTACAACTTTATCCGTCTTGATAGGCGTAATTTTCGGGTTTACTGTGGTGCGCGTTGTTTGAACTATAAAAATAATTCGGGTTTGGAGTCGATGCCATGCATCCTCACTTTTCTGCAGGTGCCGATCAGCGAACGGCCTTCGCTCAGGAGGCATTCTCGTGAAACTGGCTCTGGTCGGCGACATTGGTGGTACCAACGCGCGCTTTGCCCTGTGGCGTGACGGGCAACTGGAGGCGGTGCAGGTTCTGGCGACCGCCGATTTCCCCGGGCCGGAGCAGGCCATCGTCGCCTATCTGCAAGCCCAGGGCCTGTCCCCTGGGGCGATAGGTTCGGTGTGCCTGGCCTGCGCCGGACCGGTCAGCGGTAACCTGTTTCGCTTCACCAACAATCACTGGCGTATCGATCGTGCGGCGTTCTGCCAAGCGTTGCAGATCGACCGCTTGCTGCTGGTCAACGACTTCTCCGCCATGGCCCTGGGCATGACCCGCATCGCCGAGCACGAGCGCGTGCAGGTGTGCCCGGGCGAGCCGCAGGCAGACCGTCCGGCCCTGGTGATCGGCGCCGGCACCGGCCTCGGTGTCGGTACGCTGCTCGCGCAGGCAGATGGCAGCTGGCTGGTGCTACCGGGCGAGGGTGGCCACGTCGACCTGCCCATCGGCAGCCCGCGCGAGGCCGAACTCTGGCAGGTCCTCTATCGACAGCTGGGTCACGTGCGCGCCGAAGACGTGCTCAGTGGCAACGGCTTGCTGGTGCTGTATCGGGCCATCTGCGAGCTGGACGCTCAGCCGTTGCAGCACGCGACGCCGGCGGCCCTCACCGCCGCCGGCCTGGCGGGCGAGCCTGTCGCCGCCGAAGTGCTGGAACAGTTCAGCTGCTGGCTCGGGCGCGTGGCCGGCAACGACGTGCTGACCCTGGGTGCACGCGGTGGGGTGTATATAGTCGGCGGCGTGGTGCCGCGTTTCGCCGAACGTTTTCTCGCCAGCGGTTTTGCCAAGAGCTTCAGCGACAAGGGGTGCATGAGCGATTATCTTCACGGCATTCCAGTGTGGCTGGTGACGGCCGAGTACCCAGGCCTCACAGGCGCCGGTGTGGCCCTGCAACAGGCATCGGAACCTAGCCCGGAGGCAATCCGGGAGAACCCTTGATAGCACCCCGGATTTCAGCCGGGCTACACAGCCATAACAATAAAGGGGGCGGACCATGAGCCAGCCCGGCAAATCGATTCTGCTGGTCGATGACGACCAGGAAATTCGCGAACTGCTCGATACCTACCTGAGCCGCGTCGGCTTTCAGGTG
>CAMPIF010000274.1 GCA_946886245.1 Ectopseudomonas composti
GCCCGGACATCCAGGGCCTGACCTTCGAGCATCTGTACAGCGAGTCGATGAGCCTGGTGGTGCGCCCCGGTCACCCGCTGCTGGCCGCAGGCGCCGCCACACTGGGGCGGCTCGGCGATTACCCGCTAGTGTTGCCGACGGCGGGCACCACCATCCGCAAGCACGCCGACAGCCTGTTCGTGCAGTGCGGGGTGACGCCGTCGCGGCAGCGCCTGGAGACCCTGTCGCCGGCGTTGAGTCGGCGCTACGTGCTGTCCGGCGATGCGCTGTGGGTGGCGCCGCAGGACGCGGTGTGCCTGGACGTGCAGCGTGGCGAGCTGGTCGAGTTGCAAGTGGGCGTGCAGGAACCAGGTGGTTCGGTGGGCATCTGTCGCAACAGCGCGCTGGCCCTGCCGCTGGCTGCCGAGCAGTTCTGCGCGGCGCTGCGTGAGGTGGCCGAAGCCTACCGCGAAGGGTTGTTTGCATAACCACCTGGTTATGGTGTGGCGGCGTCTTTTCAATATTCCCCGCGTCTGCTTTGTCGGAAACTGTGCTTCAGCCTGATTCCAGGTCGACTCCACAATACTCACAACAGGAGCGCACCATGCCTGCCGAGGACAACCGCCGTTTCGTCATTCGTGACCGCAACTGGCACCCCAAAGCCCTGACGCCCGATTACAAGACCTCCGTCGCCCGTTCGCCGCGCCAGGCGCTGGTGAGCATCCCGCAGTCGATCTCCGAGACCACCGGCCCGGACTTCTCGCACCTGAAGTTCGCCGAGCACGACAATGACCTGCTGCTCAACTTCAACAACGGTGGCCTGCCCATCGGCGAGCGCATCCTCGTTTCCGGCCGGGTGATGGATCAGTACGGCAAGCCGATCCCGCATACCCTGGTGGAGATGTGGCAGGCCAACGCCGGCGGCCGCTACCGGCACAAGAACGATCGCTATCTGGCGCCGCTCGACCCCAACTTCGGCGGTGTCGGCCGGGCACTGACCGACAGCGAAGGTCGCTATATCTTCCGCACCATCAAGCCCGGACCCTATCCGTGGCGCAACAACCCCAACGACTGGCGCCCGGCGCATATCCACTTCTCGCTCAATGGCCCATCGATTTCCACTCGGCTGATCACCCAGCTGTATTTCGAGGGTGATCCGTTGATTGCGCTGTGCCCGATCGTCAAGTCCATCGCCAACCCGGACGCGGTACAGACGCTGATCGCCAAGCTGGACATGAGCACGGCCAATCCAATGGATTGCCTGGCCTACCGCTTCGACATCGTGCTACGCGGCCAGCGCCAGACCCATTTCGAAAATCGTTAAGGAGGGATGACCATGCCTGTTGAACTGCTGCCGGAAACCCCTTCGCAAACCGCCGGCCCCTACGTCCATATCGGCCTGGCCCTGGCCGCCGCCGGCAACCCGACGCGCGAGCAGGAAATCTGGAACCAGATGGCCAGACCCGAGGCGCCGGGCGAGCACATCGTGCTGGTTGGCCATGTCTACGACGGCAACGGCCATCTGGTGCGCGACGCCTTCCTTGAACTGTGGCAGGCCGATCACCAGGGCCAGTACGACGAGGATTACGACCCGTCCAAGGCGTTCAACGGTTTCGCTCGTACCGCCACCACCTTCGACGCCGGCAGTGAGTGGACCGCTTACACGGTCAAGCCGGGCGTGGTGAACAATGCTGCCGGCGTGCCGATGGCGCCGCACGTGAACGTCGCGCTGTTCGCCCGCGGCATCAACATTCACCTCAACACCCGCCTGTACTTCGAAGACGAGGCCGAGGCCAACGCCAAGGATCCGGTGCTGAACCTGATCGAGCAGCCACAGCGCCGCGAGACGCTGATCGCCAAACGCTGCGAAGTGGACGGCAAGCCGGCGTACCGTTTCGACATCCGCATTCAGGGTGAGGGCGAGACGGTCTTCTTTGACTTCTGAGTTGTGCTCGCAGGCCTTGCGCTTCATCGAAGCGCAAGGTCTGCATCTGGACGATGCCCAGCAACGGACGCTCGCCCGCCTGACCGATTGGTTGCAGGCGCGCATTCGGCCGTCTGGCTGGCGGCGCCGGCCTGCGGCTGGCGCTTACCTGTGGGGCGGTGTCGGGCGTGGCAAGAGCCTGTTGCTGGCGGCCTTGTTCGAGGCCGCGCCCGTGGCCAGCAAGCGCCGCATGCATGTCCATGCGCTGCTGCAGGACGTGCAGCGCCGTCTGCTGGTGCATGCCGGCCAGGCTGATCCGCTGCAGCGCGTGGCCGACGAACTGGCCCGCGAGGCACGGCTGCTCTATCTCGATGAATGCCATGTCCATGACATCGGCGATGCAATCCTGCTCGGGCGCCTGTTGCAGACCCTGATCGAGCGCGACTGCATCCTCCTGTTCAGCTCCAACTACACCCCGGCGCAGTTGTGTCCCAACCCGCTGTATCACAGTCGTTTCAAACCGTTCGCCGAGCTGCTGCAGCGCCGCTGCCTGGTGCTGCAGATGGAGGCCGGCCCTGACTACCGTGCCCACAGCACGCGGCACTGGGGGCTTTACCTGCAAGGCCCTGCCAGATTGCTGGAGGCGCGGCTGGCGCATCTGCCGGCCACGTCTCAGTTGCTTGTGCAGCGCCGTACTCTGGCACTGCGCGGCATGGATGAACGAACGATCTGGCTGGACTTCGCCGCACTGTGCCGGCAGCCGCTGGCCAGCAGTGACTACCTGCAGCTATGCCAGCGTTTCGCGCACATCGCCATCGGTGAGTTGCCCGCACTGGGACGTTGCACGCTGGACGAGCAGCAGCGCCTGATCAACTTCATCGACATCGCTTACGACAGTGCGTGTGAACTCTGGCTGCAAGGCGAGCGCCCTCTCGATGTGCTGTGTGCAGGTGTCTCGCACGGCGACTTTTCCCGTACTCGCAGTCGCTTTGCGCAACTGCGCCAAGAACAAGCGGAGAGCCTGGCATGCTAGCGGTTCTGAGCATTACCGCACCGATCTTCATCCTCATCGGTCTGGGCTTTCTCTCGGCTCGCGTCGGGCTCGTCAATCGGGAACAGGTGCGCGGCATGGGCACCTTCGTCATCTACTTCGCGCTGCCTGCGCTGGTGTTCAAGGCGCTGGCCGAGCGCAGCCTGAGCGAGGTGCTCAACGGGCCTTATCTGGCAGCTTACGCGATGGCCTCGCTGAGCCTGTTCGGCATTGGCCTGCTGGTGGCGCGACGTTGGCGCGGTCTGAATCTTTCCAGCAGTGCGATCCTGGCCATGGGCATGGCCGTGCCCAATAGCGGCTTCGTCGGTTACCCCATTGCGGTCATGGTGATCGGCCCCACGGCGGCGCTGGCCATGGCGCTGGGCATGCTGGTGGAAAACCTGCTGATGGTCCCTCTGGCTCTGGCGCTTGCCGAAGCCGGCCAGCAGGGCGGGCGCGGCTGGACGGTGGTGCGTGAAACGGCGCTGCGCCTGCTGCGCAATCCGCTGATCATCGCCATCGTGCTGGGTCTGGTCATGTCGATGCTGGCGCTGCGTCTGCCGACGGTTCCGGCACGGGTCATCGACATGCTGGCCGCAGCCTCGGCCCCGGTGGCACTGTTCGTCATCGGCGCCACGCTCAACGGTATGAAAGTCGGCGGCATGGCGGCGGATCTGGCCCAGACCGCCATCGGCAAATTGATCCTGCATCCGCTGCTGATGTTCGCGGCTTTGGCGCTGGTGCCAGGCATCGACCCGACGCTGATGGTGGCCGGCCTGCTGTTCGCCAGCGCGCCCATGATGAGCGTGTTCCCGATTCTCGGCCAACGCTTCGGCCTCGAGGAGCGCTGCGCGGCCTCGCTGGTCGGTTGCACCGTGCTTGCCTTCTTCAGCGTCAGCGCCTTGCTGGTGCTGTTGCGCTGGCAGGGCCTGTTGCCGGGCTGAGAGTGGGTGGTGCGCGTGGCGCATCTTGCGCGATGCTTATCGCAAGCGGATCAGGCAGCGGGTGATACGCAACCCCTAGGGGGCGCCATGCGCACCTTGCGTTCAGGCATGGCACCTGTGGGAGACGCTTCAGCGGCGAGTTTTTGGCCCTGTAGCCGGGCTACAGAAGTGTCGTGCACTGTTGTGCTCAGCATGTTTGCGATTATCGCACGGTGGTTCGATAATCGCCTGGCGCTGTCCATTTCGTTTCGGAGGCCCCATGAGCGAAACCCGTCCGCCGCTTACCAGTCTTGCTCCGCCGCCCTACGTGTCGCCGGCCAAGCGTATCGAGGAGTTCGCCGGCGATCCCAATTTCATGACCTCCCTGGCTCGCGGCCTGGCGGTGATCAATGCCTTCCAGGAGCGCAAGCGTCACCTGACCATCGCCCAGATCAGCCACCGCACCGAGATTCCTCGCGCCGCCGTGCGCCGCTGCCTCTACAGCCTGATGAAGCTGGGCTACGTCACCACCGACGGGCGCACCTACTCGCTGCTGCCCAAGGTGTTGACCCTGGGCCACGCCTACCTGTCGTCGACGCCTTTGGCGGTGTCCGCCCAGCCCTACCTCGACCGCCTCAGCGAGCAACTGCACGAGGCCTGCAACCTGGCCACCCTGGAAGGTGAACAGGTGCTCTATATCGCCCGTTCGGCGATTCCGCAGCGGCTGATCTCGGTGGATCTCAGTGTCGGCAGCCGCCTGCCGGCCTACTGCACGTCCATGGGCCGTATCCTGCTGGCCGCGCTGGACGACGACCAACTGCAGGACTACCTGGCTCACGCCGAGCTGCAGCCCAAGACCAGCCGCACCCTGCACACTCCCGAGGCGCTGTGGGAATGCCTGCAGCGCGTGCGTCACCAGGGCTGGTGCGTCGTCGATCAGGAACTGGAACAGGGCCTGCGTTCGCTGGCGGTGCCGGTATACGACTCCGCCGGCCACGTGCTGGCGGCGATGAACGTCAGCACCCACGCCGGCCGCGTGCCGGTCAGCGAGCTGGAGAAGCGCTACCTGCCGCTGATGCTCAGCGCCAGCCGCGAGCTCAGTAGCCAGTTGTTCCGGCCGGCATAGACCGGCCTGAAATTGGTTCGATAATCGCCCGGTAAGGCGATTATCGGATTGTTCTCCTCCAGGCTGCAGCCTAAGGTTTAGCCACTTGCCATCGCCTCTCCGGTGGCACCTGCAACCCAAGCGAGAACAACACGATGGCCGACATCATCACCCTGGGCGAAGCCATTTCGCGCCACGTCAACGACGGCGACTGCGTCGCTCTCGAAGGCTTCACCCATTTGATCCCCACTGCCGCCTCCCACGAGCTGATCCGCCAGGGCAAGAAAGACCTGCATCTGGTACGCATGACCCCGGACCTGGTCTACGACCTGCTGATCGGTGCCGGTTGCGCGCGCAAGCTGACCTTCTCCTGGGGTGGCAACCCCGGCGTCGGCTCGCTGCACCGCCTGCGCGACGCGGTCGAGAAGAAGTGGCCGAACGCCCTGGAAATCGACGAGCACAGCCATGCCGACCTGGCCAACTCCTATGTCGCTGGCGCCTCGGGCCTGCCGTTCGCCCTGTTGCGTGCCTATGCCGGCTCCGACCTGCCGAAGGTCAACCCGAACATCAAGTTCATCGACTGCCCCTTCACCGGCGAGAAGCTGGCGGCCACCCCGGCGGTGCGCCCGGACGTCACCGTGATCCACGCGCAGAAGGCCGACCGCAAGGGCAACGTGCTGCTGTGGGGCATCCTCGGCGTGCAGAAGGAAGCGGCCCTGGCGGCCAAGCGCTGCATCGTCACGGTCGAGGAAATCGTCGACGACCTCAAGGCGCCGATGAACGCCTGCGTACTGCCGAGCTGGGCGTTGACCGCCGTCTGCCACGTGCCAGGCGGCGCGCATCCGTCCTACGCCCACGGCTACTACGAGCGCGACAACCGCTTCTACCAGGCCTGGGACCCGATTGCCCGCGACCGTGAAACCTTCTGCGCCTGGATCGATGAATACATCCGTGGCACCGCCGATTTCGCGGCATTCCAGAAAAAGATTGCGGAGGCCAAGTGATGAGCGCCTACACCACCAATGAAATGATGACCGTCGCCGCCGCCCGCCGCCTGAAGAACGGCGCGGTCTGCTTCGTCGGCATCGGCCTGCCGTCCAAGGCCGCCAACCTGGCGCGCCTGACCTCCTCGCCGGACGTCGTGCTGATCTACGAATCCGGCCCCATCGGTGCCAAGCCCAGCGTGCTGCCGCTGTCGATCGCCGACGTCGACATCGCCCAAACACCCGACACAGTGGTGCCCACCCCCGAAAACATCCCCAACTGGC
>CAMPIF010000275.1 GCA_946886245.1 Ectopseudomonas composti
GTCCATGATGCGGCGACGCGAACGGGCTGTCACCGCCCGCCAGGTCGTAAATGCGTAACCGTTAACCAAAATGCCATGGCCAAACAAGCCGCCACTGAATCCATGATCACACCGCACTTTCGCCATCTGCCCCTGCAGTTGCGCCCTCTGGTCGACAAGTTCTACCGCGATCACCGCTCGCCGATGCGCAGCCAGGCAGGGGACGAACTGTGGGTGGCGCAAAGCGCCAGCGAGATCGTTGCCGCCCTCGGCCTGCGCCCACTGGCGGGCGGGCACTGGCTGACCGGCCTGTTCGTCGCCCCTGCACGGCGACGTCAAGGCGTGGCGGCGGCGCTGCTCGATCACAGCCTGGCGCTGCATCCCGAACCCGTCTGGCTGTTCTGCCATCCCGAGCTGCGCAGCTTCTATCGGCGCCTGGGCTTCGAGGACTGTCAAAGTCTGCCGGCCGCGCTGGCCGAACGGCTGACCCGCTATCAGCGCACCAAATCGCTCATCTCGCTGCGCATCCACTGAACAGCCTGTCGCCCTGGGCAAAAATACTGGCACTTTGCTCAGGAATGCCCCTTGCCATACGCGGTCAAAGCTCTGCATGCTTGCCCCATAACAACGAAAAGAAACGCTATGGCTACCCAGACCGCTCGTTTGCTGAAGCGCCTGCGCAACGATTTCCAGCTGTCGATCATCACCCTGATGGGTCTGTTCGGTGTCATCGGCATCTCGCCCTATGCCGTCTACCGCCTGCTAAATGGCAACTATCTGGTCGGCATTGCCGACACCATCATCGTTCTGTCCACGCTGTTCGCCGTGCTCTATGCCTGGGTCACCCGCGACACGGTCAAACCCGGTATCTACCTGGCGGCCGTGTTCTCTGTCGGCGCCACGCTGATCGCCATCAACCTGGGGGTCAACGGCCTGTTCTGGATCTACCCGCTGATCCTCTTCAACTTCTTCATGGTCACCCCCGGCAAGGCCCTGCTGGCCACTGCGCTGGTGCTGGTCAGTTTGGTCAGCCATGCCCTGCTGGTACCCGGCAGCGTGTTCGAAAGCCACTACCAGATGGTGTCGTTCCTGGTCACCTGCATGATGGCCAGCGTGCTCAGCTTCATCTTCGCCTTCCGCACCCGCAACCAGCGCGACCAGTTGCAACTGCTGGCCATTCATGACCCGCTGACCGGCGCCCGCAACCGCCGGGCGATGAACGAAGAACTGAAGATCGCCATGGCCAGCCATCGCCGCCACAGCGACAGCTACGGCCTGCTGGTAATGGATCTGGATCACTTCAAGCAGATCAACGACCGCTTCGGCCATCACGTTGGCGACCAGGTGCTGGTGGCCTTCGTCGAGCTGATCAAGCGCTGTTCACGCAAGGAAGATCGCTTGTTCCGCTTTGGTGGCGAGGAGTTTCTCCTGTTGCTGCCCAACACCGATCTCGCGGGCCTGCAGGCCGCAGCGCAGAATCTGCTCAGCTGGGTCGCGCAGGAGCTGAAAAGCCCGGGCGGCGCGGTGACCGTCTCCATCGGCGGCGCCATTCTGCACAGTGGCGAGCATTGGGAAAGCTGGCTGCAGCGCGCCGATGAATGCCTGTACCGCGCCAAGAGCGAGGGGCGCAATCGCGCGGTGATCGCCGAAGCGCCGAGCAGCCCGAACAAGACTGTCACCAGCCACTAGGGTCTGCATGAAAAGTCGTCGAGCGAAGGTCAGGCAATACCGATGGCGGCCCCGCAAAAACAGGCGAAGAACGGCAGGGGTCGCGTTCGACTTTACGTGCTGTAAATGAGCATTCTGACTGGGCTCGCACACGAGCCTGTTTTTAACGCAGCATCACCGAGCGCAGGCACTTTTCGTACAGAGCCTAAGGCGTCAGCGGCTGCGCTGCTGCTGATAACTACCACTGCCCGGCTGGCGCTCGATGATCAGCCCGCCCGGATATTCGATGCTCTGCCGAATGCCACCACGGCTTTCGCTGGAATAACTGCCATAGCGGCTTTCCTGACGCACGCTGCCCTGCGGCAGACGCTGCCCACCGTAGAGATTGTGCTGCCGATAACTCGACGAACCCGAGACGCTGCCACTGGCGCCGGGGCTGACGTAGCTCTTGGGGATGACGCGAATGGTCTGCGGCTGATCGGCGAACGCAGCACCAGCGAACGACGCAGCCAGGACCAACACAAGCGAACGAATGAACATGAGCAACTTCCCTGCGAGTCAGGGCCAGACGTCATGCGCCTGAGCCGAAAACCATCATCACACCGGGTTGGACAACAGCGCGAGGGAATTTTCTGCGCTGATACGACAGAGGGTCAGCCGAAGCTGACCCTTTGCTGGACATGGTGCCGGAGATAGGAATCGAACCTACGACCTTCGCGTTACGAGTGCGCTGCTCTACCGACTGAGCTACACCGGCGGGAAAACGACGGCATTATGCGAGTTGCCACGCTCGCGCTCAAGTCGCTGCGACGTCAGCTGTCGAGCAGTTCGATGCGGTCGTCGTGGATGCGGATCAACCCCTGCTTGTAGAGGCCGCCAATGGCCTTCTTGAAGTTGCCCTTGCTGACCCGGAAGTGCTCGGAGATCAGTTCCGGCGGGCTCTTGTCACCCAGCGCCAGCACACCGCCCTGCGCGCGCAGTCGTTCGATGATCTGCTCGGCCAGACCACTGGCGGCTTCGTGACCGATGGGCTGCAGGCTCAGGCTGATCTTGCCATCGGCGCGCAGCTCCTTGATGTAGCCCTTCTCGCGCATGCCACCGCGAATGAACTTGAACAGTTCGTTCTTGTGGATCAGGCCCCAGTGCTTGCCGTCGATGATGGCCTTGAAACCGAGATCGGTACGCTCGACCACCAGCAGGTCGACTTCCTGGCCGACCTGGTAATTGGCCGGCACCTTGTCCAGGTGGCGGTCCAGACGCGCGGTGGCGGTGAGGCGGCGGGTGCGCTTGTCCAGGTAGAGGTAGATCACGCAGTAGTCGCCGATCTGCAGCGGACGCTTCTCTTCGGAATGCGGCAGCAGCAGGTCCTTGGGCAGGCCCCAGTCGAAGAACAGGCCGACGCGGTTGATATCCACCACCTTGAGGCTGGCGAACTCACCGAGCTGGATCTTCGGTTTCAGGGTGGTGGCGATCAGCTTGTCTTCGCTGTCGAGGTAGAGGAACACGTTGAGCCAGTCATCGACTTCGCTCGGTGTGTCCTTGGGGATGTAGCGCTTGGGCAGGAGGATTTCACCATCCGCACCACCGTCCAGGTACAGACCGAAATCGGTGTGCTTGACCACCTGCAAAGAATTCATCCGCCCAATCAAGGCCATCGCGTTTCACCTCACCAAAACAGCCGGCCATTCTACCCGAGTTGACGCGCGACCGGGCTGGCCGCATGGCAAAACGACGGCCGGTCGAATGGTGGCATAAGTGCCTGGGAAACAAGCCATAAGTTGCTGCGAAAAGTGGGTGAGAGGCAGCGTTACGCTATTCATCACGGCGATTAACCAAGCAGGAAGGGGCTGCTTCAGGCATAATGGCCGGCCGCCCATCTGAAAGAGATCAAGGTCATGGCCACCCTGCGCGTGAAGTCCTCCTCCAGCAAAGTCAGCAAACCCGCCCCTGCCGTGGAAACCCGCGAGTCCATCGAGGCGCAGATTGCTGCCTTCCTGCAGGGCGGTGGCGAGATCCAGCAGATCGCCAAGGGCGTCAGCGGCCAGACTTACGGCGGCACGCGCCAGATCACCATCAGCAAGAAGTGATCGCCTCGGGTGCGCATTGCGCACCCAGCCCCTCCCTCATAACTACTCGCTCGCCAGCCCCAGGCGCAGCAACTGCCCTTTCGGCGCATCCGTCAGCACATAGACATAGCCGTCCGGCCCTTGCCGTACGTCGCGTACCCGTGCGTTCAGTGACTCCAGCAGACGTTCCTCATGCACGATCGTGTCGCCATCGAGCTGCAGGCGAATCAGCGCCTGGCCGGAAAGCGCGCCGATGAACAGGTTGTGCTGCCAGGCCGGGAAACGCTCGGCATCGTAGAAGGCCATGCCACTGATCGCCGGTGATTTTTCCCAGACGTGATGCGGCGGCTCGGTGCCTTCCAGCGTTTCGCCCTTGGCCTCGGGAATCGCCAGCATCGAATAGTTCACCCCGTGCGTCGCCAGCGGCCAGCCATAGTTCTTGCCCGCTTCAGGAACGTTGATTTCGTCGCCACCACGCGGGCCATGCTCGTGGGTCCACAGGCGGCCACTCCAGGGATTGAGCGCTGCGCCCTGCTGGTTGCGGTGACCGTAGGACCAGATTTCCTCACGCGCGCCGTCACGGCTGACGAAGGGGTTGTCCTCGGGTATGCGCCCGTCCGGGAAGATGCGCACCAGTTTGCCCTGCAGCTTGTCGAGGTCCTGCGCGGTGGGGCGATTGTTGTTGTCGCCCAGGGCGATGAACAGATGGCCATCGCGGTCGAACACCAGGCGCGAACCAAAGTGCGTGCCGCTGGACAGCTTGGGTTGCTGGCGGAAGATCACCTCGAAACCTTCCAACGCCGTGGCATCGGCCGACAGCTTGCCATGCCCTACAGCCGTACCCGCAGCGCCGTCGCCTTGCTCGGCGTAGGACAGATAGACCAGGCGGTCTTCGGCGAAATCAGGCGACAGCACCACGTCGAGCAAGCCGCCCTGGCCGACGGCGAAGACCCTGGGCACACCGCGCAGCGGCGGCGAAACCTCGCCCTCGGCACTTACCCGGCGCAAGGCTCCTGGCCGCTCGCTGACCAGGAAACCCTGGCCATCCGGCAGGAAGGCGACGGCCCAGGGATTGGCCAGACCTTCGGCGACGGTGTGAACGTTCAGCGGCCCCAGCTCGGAGCTCAGTTGCCGGTCTTCGGCGAAGCTGTGCTGGTAGCCGAACAGGGCGAGCAGACCGAGGGCGGCGAGGGGTTTCAGGCGCGGCATCGTGGCGTCTCCAGGCGTCAGACAGGCGGCCATAGTGCAACAGCCCCTGAGCCGTGGCAGCCCCGCAAAAGTTTCCTCAGGTTTCAGTCCGTCAGGTAGCGCTGCTCGATGCGCTGGTACTCGCCGGACTCACGCAGCATGCGCAGCCCCTCATCGAAGCGCCGACGCTGTTCGTCCCGGCGAAAGCCGACGCGGTACGGCGTGGGCGGGAAAATATCGAACCAGGCCAATGGCTGATGGATGTCGACCTGATCGGCGACCTCACGGTCGAGGTAGCGGATGATGCGCTTGTCGCCCACCACCACATCGGTGCGGCCGCTGTAGAGCAGGCGATTGCGATTGATCTGTAGCGCCTCCTCGCGATAACGCGGATTGTTCATGGCCATGCGCTCGAACTCAGGCCCCATCAGCAGTCGCGCACGCTGGAAAGCGCTGACGGCGTACTGACCGAGGTCGGCGATCTGCTCGATCTGATAACCGCGCTTGGCCAGCGCCACCGCCACGTTCTGATATTGGATGTAGACGTCCGAATAGAAGGCCTGCACGCCACTGCGCTCGTGAGTGGTGGCAATGGCGTCGATCTCGCCGCGGCGCAGCATCAGGTGCAGGCGCTCCATCGGCGCGTAATAGGCGGTCACGTCGAAACCGGCGTTGTGCGCGGCGCGCTCCACCAGTTCATATTCCAGGCCACGCGGCTCACCTTCGTAGACATAAGGCGGCTTGTGCGTGCCAAAGCCGACGTGCAGCACTTGCGCCGTCGCCGTTACGGCCCAGCACGACAACAGCACCAGCATCCACCCTCTGTACATGCAACCTCCGGTAATGACCCTGCCAGAGCATAGACCCCATGCGCCCCTCATAACCAGAATGGATGCCAGCCGATTCATTCCGCTTTGCCCTATCGCGGCTAGACTGGCTGCACGCATTTTGCGCCTGCCTTCAGGAGACCAAGACCATGCTCAAAGCCCAATACCAACAACGCGGCCCGGTGCCGCAGGACGTGATCAGCGCCGTGCCACTGCAGTTGCCGGAGCCCACGGCCGGGCAGGTGCGGGTCAAGGTACTGGCTGCACCGATCAACCCGTCCGACGTGCTGACCCTGACCGGCGCCTACGGCATGCTGCCGCCGCTGCCAGCCGTGGGCGGCAACGAAGGCGTGGGCAAGGTCGAGGCGCTCGGTGAGGGTGTCGGCAACTTCAAGGTCGGCCAGACCGTGCTGCTGCCGGTCGGCTGCGGTACCTGGGTCACGGCGCTGAATGCTCCGGCGGAAAAACTCATCCCGCTGCCGGATGCCGACCCGCTGCAAC
>CAMPIF010000276.1 GCA_946886245.1 Ectopseudomonas composti
GTTTGGCCACTTCGCTCAGTTCGAACGCGTTCGGGCCGCCAAAGGATTTGAGTACCTGCGCTTTCATTGTAAATCCTCGTTTCTATGAGGCTTGAGAGTGCTCAAGCCGAGCATGTCTGTTTCAGCATGCGATTCACAAAGAGGCCGCAGGCTGAGCTCTCGCTTGACCCTCCGGCGGCCGGGTAGAAAAGAGTATTGCCAGCGGCAGTCACTTGCCTTGGACCAAACGATGGTTCTGGAATCAGGTTGTTGTGATAAATCCGGATGTGCAGGCGCGCGGCAGGGCGTGGCGTGCTGGTGAACAAGCTCAGGGCGTTCATGCACAAGCCCTGCACCTCGGCAGATGCCGTGTGATCCGCGTAGATCACGGGCATGTTGCTTATTCATGCCGGTACTCAACCAATAGCCTGAAGTGATTCAGGCAGCACCTGGCCACCATCGATAATCAGGCTCTGCCCCGTGATGTAGCCGGCTTCGCGGCTGGCAAAGAACATCACCGCGCTGGCAACGTCTTCGGGGGTGCCCAGTCGTTTGGCAGGAATCGAGGCGGCCACGCCGGCCTGGTACTCGGCGTCCACATCCAGGAAGCCTTCGGTGATGATGTTGCCGGGCAGTACCGCATTGACGGTGATGCCGTCCTTGGCCAATTCGATCGCCGCAGTACGCATGAAACCCAACTGCGCTGCCTTGCTCGCGCCGTAATGAACCCAGCCGGGTGAGCCGGTGACGGGGCCTGTAATCGACGAGGTGAGAATCACCCGACCGTACTCGGCTCGTCGCAGGAGGGGCAGGGCGGCTTTCACGCACAGGAACGTGCCTTTGGCATTGGTTGCCAGCACTCGATCCCAGTCGGCCTCGGTCAGGTTTTCCAGGGTCGAACTGGGGAAAATGCCAGCGTTACAGCAGAGCACGTCGAGGCCACCTTGCATGTCATCCAGAGTACGCATCAATGCCTCGACGGAAACGGAGTCAGCCACATCGGCGGCCAGCCCTTGTACGTGCAGCCCATCCGCGCGCATACCGGCCGCAACGGCTTCGACCTTTTCAGCGTTGCGGGCGGTGATCAACACGCGTGCGCCCTGAAGCGCAAACTGCCTGGCAATGCCAAGGCCTATGCCACTGCTGGCACCGGTGACCAGGACACTCTTGCCACTTAATGACGAGAACATCTGCATAGCTCCTATCCAATGAGGTTCACCGGCATAGTCAGTCAAGCCATGGCGATCTGCTTGACTGCCTGACACATTTTTGTGCTCAGCGATCAACTCTCAGGAAAAACTTTAGGGTCTATGCTCTGCAGTCAACGACGTGTCTTTAAGTCTCAAGCAGTGGCCGCGTCACTTGGCATCCCCGGACTCGTCGCTCATTCGAGGTGAAACCGACAGAAAGAGACCGGTCGTCGCTGATAGGTCAGGTTGTGTCGAATGTTGATAAGCTCGATGGCATTCACCCTCAGGATGTGCGGCGAAAATCGGCACGAAGCTTGCCTTGATATTGTGCTTGTCAAAACCGACCTAACGGTCCCATCAGCATCTGTGTGAGAGGTTGCCATGCAACTTGCCACTACGCGACGACTCGCCGATCAGCTTCAATCCATTGGAGTCCTGAGTTCGGCTGCAACGGGCCTGGCTGAATTCATCCAGCAGAAAGGTGGAGATGCAGACCGCATCTTCGGTCACGCGGGGTTCGACCCGGAGCATTTGCAGCATCCAACCTTGAGCCTGGATCTCAAGCAGTACTGCGCCGTTTTCGAAGAGGCCGCTCGCCAGACTCAGGATGATAATTTTGGTCTGCGCTACGGCAATCAGTTCAAACCCGACAGCCTGGGTATGCTCGGCTATGTCGGCATCTGCTCGGAAACCCTGGGAGACGCACTGCGTAACGTGGTGAAGGTATTTCCTGTCCATCAGCAAGGCAGCCTGCTGCGACTTGAGGTGGAGAATGAATGGTGCCGGCTCGATTATCAGGTCCAGTACGGCGCGATCTTTCGCAGGCGTCAGGACGCGGAATTGTCCATGGGCATGTTCACCAACCTGATGCGTCACGCCCTCGGACAAAAGTGGGCCCCTGAGCGGGTTCATTTCGAGCACCCTCAACCGGAGGCCTGGCACGAGCATTGTAAGGCCTTCGATGCTCCGGTCTTCTTTGGCCAGCCCTGTAACTCACTGGTGTTCAGAAGGGGGGCGCTGGACAAAGCCATGCCCGATCGTGATGCTCGCCTGCTGGCCATCGTCATGGAAAGCATGGACCTGTTGGCGCGCCAATGGGGCGAGCGGCAGGGGGGGCACGGGATCATCAACGACGTTCAGGCGCAGATCCGAATTCAGCTGGCCGAGGGTGAGCCTGGCCTCGAGCAAGTGGCGGACCTGCTGAATATGACAAGTTGGAGTCTGCAGCGACGACTTGGCGAGAAAGGGTTGACCTTTTCTGCCCTGGTGGAAAAGGTGCGCCAGGAACTGGCCCAGTATTACCTGACCCGGACAAGCTTGCCCATCTCCGAACTCGCACTTCTGCTCGGCTATTCAGAGACCAGTGCCTTCTCGCGCGCCTTCCGGCGTTGGCACGGGGCGAGTCCGAAACAGTGGCGCAAGTCTGACGCGTAGTTCGGGCGGCATCTCGGGACTCGATGCCGCCGTCGAAGCGCTAGTTGCTGAAAGTCTCCGACGTTCGTTCGTGGGGCATCATCGAAACGCGACCTGAGCGAGTCCATCGTTCAAGTATCGCCGGCACAGATCAACGCTTTGTTTTGCCCAGCTCGCACCGAGGTTGCGGACTTGCTGGGTGTCGGCATGGGTTCCGGTCCAGGCCAGCAGCTGGATGCGCCGCTGAATGATGAAGGTCGGGATCATGGCGATGTCGTGCGCTGTCAAACGACTGACCGCCGCATAACCGGCCAGCCAATGTTCGATCCAGTCATTCAGTCGATCATGATGCTCATAGAAGCTAAGGGCTGAAGCCAGGTCATGCATGTACCAGCCAAAACCGCAGTCGTCGAAATCGATGACGTGCGTGTGCTCTTGAGCGACCAGCAAATTGGCCAAGCGCAGATCGGCATGAATCAAACCGTAACGCTTCGCGTCCTGACCGTAGCTCGCCAGTTCGCTCTGCACGCGTACTAGCACCTCTTCGATCAAACCAAACGCGCTGCTGTCCAGGTTGACCGCATCTCGCCAGTTGCCCCAGTGTCCCTCGGGGCCGACCATGCTCGGGTGATTCCAGACAATCCGGCGAAAGCCGGCGGGACGCTGCCATTGCTGGCTGTGCTGATGCAGCTTCGCGGTAATGGCGCCCAGCCGCATGAAGGCACTGACGTCGATATCTGTCGTGGGCTCGGTCCCGTTGACCCAGTTGAATAGCACCAGATTGAGTTCCCTGCCGAAACCCACGTCAGCACTCTGCACATAGTGCCCGTCCAGGCCAATGATGGGCCGCGGGACTCGAATGCCTGATGCTTGCAGAGCGCTCAGCCAGTCCAGTTCGCTCTCGATTTCGGACCTTTGGTGGTAGCCATGCTTGTGCACGCGCAAGGCATAACGATGGCCGCTCGGTGTATCGATACGATACGTAGCGTTCTCTGAGTGACACAGCAGTGTTACTTGCCCCTGCACATGGGGCGGGTAGCAAAGGGCGAGCGTGCGAATCGCCACATCTTGCAGGGTCTGAAGGCCGATTTCTTCTTTAGCAGTGCTCATGTGCCAGCTCCAGCGTGTACTGAGGAAAAGTCAGCATCAGGATGGGGAGACTGTCGCGGAGGTGCTTGACCCTGGGAGGGGTGAATCTGACTGCAGAGAACAATTACAGGATCCAGGGCGAGAAGTTGACCGCAGCGCAGATAACGAATCCGCCAGGGTCAAGTCGTGCGAAGAAACCAGCGGCACTATTTCCCCCAGGCAACTGATATTCGGATGCCGTTTCCGGTACTTCTTTGCACGCCTAGCGAGGCCGTTCACCATGTTGAAAACCAACGCTTTTTCCGAGGAAAGCAGTAACTCTCTCTCGCCGCGTACCCGCGAGATGATCGAGCGTCGGCGGCGTTTGCTCGGTCCAGGCTATCAACTGTTCTATCAGAACCCGCTGCACCTGGTTCGTGGTGAAGGTGTCTGGGTCTATGACGTCGACGGGCAGCGCTATCTGGACGTCTATAACAACGTGCCGTCGGTTGGCCATTGCCATCCGCATGTCGTCGAGGCCTTGTGTCGTCAGGCGCGCCTGCTCAATACGCACACTCGTTACCTGGACGACAACATCCTGGATTTCGCTGAGAAACTGCTGGGCACCATGCCCGCCGAGTTGAGCCAGGCAACGTTCACCTGCACCGGCAGCGAGGCCAACGACCTGGCCGTGCGTATCGCCCGTGGATATACCGGCGGTACGGGTGTGATCGTGACCCGCTACGCCTACCACGGGCTTACCGCAAGCATTGCCGAGCTGTCCTCTTCGCAGTTTTCGCAGATCGTAGCGAGCCCTGACGTGCGTACGGTTGCGGCGCCGATACATAGCCCGGAAAACCCCGATGAAGTCGGTCGACGTTTCGCGGCCGATGTGCGTGCTGCGCTGGCTGATATGCGCAGCCACGGTATCAAGCCTGCGGCACTGCTGCTGGACTCGTTCTTCACCAGCGATGGCGCTTTCTTCGAACCGTCCGGTTTCTTGCGCGAAGCCGTCGAGGCCATGCGAGAGGCCGGCGGCCTGTACATCGCCGATGAAGTCCAGCCGGGCTATGGGCGTTCGGGGCGTCATATGTGGGGCTTCCAGTGCCATGGTCTGGTCCCGGATATCGTCACCCTGGGCAAGCCGATGGGTAATGGTCACCCAACCGCCGGTATCACGGTGAAGCCGCAGATCCTTGAGCGTTTCGCCAAGGAGTCCGGCTATTTCAACACCTTTGCCGGCAATCCGGTTTCGTCCGCTGTCGGCTTGGCGGTGCTGGAGGTGATCGAGCGGGAAAACCTCATTGCCAATGCCCACGAGTCCGGCACGTTCATGCTCGATGGGCTCAAGCACCTGGCTGCACGCCATCCGGTCATCGGCGATGTGCGCGGTATGGGGCTGTATCTGGGCGTCGACTTCACTGCTGCAGATGGCACGCCTGACGCTTCGACCGCGGCAAAAGTGGTCAATGGCCTGAGAGAGGAGCACGTGCTGATCGGCGCGGCCGGCCCACACGTCAACACCCTCAAGATCCGCCCACCGCTGGTATTCCAGCGCGAGCATGCAGAGATCTTCCTGAACAGCTTGGAGCGCGTGCTCGAGCGACTCTGACCCGCGCAGCGGTACTGCGCTCGACAATGACAACAACAATGTCTCGGAGAACACCATGATCTACGCGAAACCCGGAACACCCGATGCGGTCATCGCACTCAAGCCGCAATATGGCAACTATATCGGTGGAGCGTTCGTGGCCCCGGTCAAAGGCCTGTACTTCAGCAATACCAGCCCGGTCGATGGCTCGTTGATTGGTGAGTTCCCACGCTCGGGCAGCGAAGATATCGAGTTGGCCCTGGATGCCGCCCATGCTGCCGCCGACGCCTGGGGTCGCACGTCGGTGCAGGACCGGTCCAACGTGCTGCTGAAGATCACCGACCGAATCGAGGCCAATCTCGAACTGCTGGCTGTGGCCGAAACCTGGGACAATGGCAAGGCCGTTCGCGAAACCCTGAATGCCGACGTGCCCCTGGCCGCCGACCACTTTCGTTACTACGCCGGGTGCATTCGTGCTCAGGAAGGCAGCGCCGCTGAGATCAATGCGCACACCGCGGCCTATCACTTCCATGAACCCCTGGGCGTGGTCGGGCAGATCATTCCGTGGAACTTTCCGCTGTTGATGGCCGCCTGGAAACTCGCTCCCGCCCTGGCCGCGGGTAACTGCGTGATCTTGAAGCCTGCCGAGCAGACGCCGTTGTCGATTACTCTGTTGATGGAGCTGATCGGCGACCTCCTGCCGCCGGGCGTGCTCAACGTGGTGCAAGGCTATGGCCGCGAAGCCGGCGAGGCCCTGGCCACCAGCAAGCGTATCGCCAAGATCGCCTTTACCGGCTCCACACCGGTGGGATCGCACATTCTCAAGTGCGCCGCCGAGAACATCATCCCCTCGACCGTGGAGCTGGGCGGCAAGTCGCCGAACATCTTCTTCGAAGACATCATGAACGCCGAGCCTACCTTTATCGAAAAGGCCGCCGAAGGTCTGGTGCTGGCGTTCTTCAACCAGGGCGAG
>CAMPIF010000277.1 GCA_946886245.1 Ectopseudomonas composti
GCCCCGTAAGCGTGCACTTTCAAGCATTTAACTGAATATGAAGGAGTGCCCCCATGATTTATGAAATCGCTCTGCTGCCCGTTCACAAAGAACAAACTGAACAGTTCAAACGTGCATTTGCCGAGGTCGCGCCTCTGCTCCGCCGCGCCAAGGGTTATGGCGGCCACATGCTCGCGCCCGGTATTGAAAGCCCCGAGCGATTCAACCTGATCGTGCGCTGGGCTTCACTTGAAGACCACACGCCGGGTTTCGAGGCGAGTGACGACCATCAGACGTTCATGCTGGGTCTGGAGGAGTTCTTTTCGGAAGAACCGACGGTCTACCACATTGAGGGGACGCCCTTCACTAAAGGAGAGGATGAAGATCAAAACGGCATCTTCGGCGTGGCAGTACCTTAAATTGCGCGCAAGCGCTCACAGACAGTGAGGTGAAGCAATGGCCAAGGCCGCTGATGTCGTTGTGCAATGCCTGGAAAACGAAGGTGTCGAGTACGTATTCGGCATTCCGGGAGAAGAAAACCTCGACCTGCTGGAATCTCTGCGCAAGTCGAAGATCAGGCTGGTACTGACCCGTCACGAGCAGTCCGCAGGTTTCATGGCCGCTACCTACGGCCGCCTGACCGGCAAGACCGGCGTCAGCCTGTCGACCCTCGGCCCTGGTGCCACCAACCTGGTGACCGCCGGTGCCTACGCCTACCTGGGCGGCATGCCGATGATGATGATCACCGGCCAGAAGCCGATCAAGAAGTCCAAGCAGGGCCGGTTCCAGATCATCGATGTATGCGGGATGATGGCTCCCATCACCAAATACACCCACCAGTTCGCCTCGGCCGACAACATTCCGGCTCGCATGCGCGAAGCTTTCCGCCTGGCTGAAGAAGAAAAGCCCGGTGCCGTGCACCTGGAACTGCCGGAAGACATCGCCGCCGAGCAGACCGAAAGCACGCCGATCCCGCCGAGCCTGCACCGTCGCCCGCTGGCCGAGCACAAGGCGATTGAAGGCGCGGTCGAGAAACTGCAGAACGCCCGAACTCCGATTCTGGTGATCGGCGCTGGCGCCAACCGCAAGATGACCGCCAAGGTGCTCAAGCAACTGATCGACAAGACCGGCATACCCTTTGTCACCACCCAGATGGGCAAGGGCGTGGTAGATGAGCGTCACCCACGCTTCCTGGGCAATGCCGCGCTGTCCGCGGGCGATTTCGTGCACCGCGCCATCGAGGCCGCCGACCTGATCGTCAACATCGGCCACGACGTGATTGAAAAACCACCGTTCTTCATGGTGCGTGGCGGTACCGAGGTTATCCACATCAGCTTCCGTTCCGCCGAAGTCGATGCCGTGTACTTCCCACAGGTAGAAGTGATCGGCGATATCGCCAACGCCGTGTGGCAGATCGGCGAAGCCTTGCAGATCCAGGAACATTGGGACTTCAGCCGGCTGATGACGATTCGCGAGGCCAATGAAGAGCAGATAGTCGAGGGCGCTGACGACAACCGCTTCCCGATCTACCCGCAGCGCTTCGTCGCCGACGTACGCCAGGCCTTGCCATCCGATGGCGTCGTCGCGCTGGATAACGGCATCTACAAGATCTGGTTCGCACGCAACTACAAGGCGCACAAGCCGAATACCGTGCTGCTCGACAACGCTCTGGCCACCATGGGCGCTGGCTTGCCGTCGGCCATGGCGGCGCACCTGGTCTGTCCGGATCGCCCGGTGGTCGCAGTCTGTGGTGACGGCGGTTTCATGATGAACAGCCAGGAGCTGGAAACTGCGGTGCGCCTGAAGATGAACCTGACGGTCATCATCCTGCGCGACGGCGGCTACGGCATGATTCGCTGGAAGCAGTCGAACATGGGCTTCACCGACTTTGGCCTGGATTACGGCAACCCGGACTTCGTCATGTATGCGCAAAGCTACGGCGCTCAGGGCCATCGCGTGGAAAGCGCCGAGGGCTTCCTGCCACTGTTGCAGCGCTGCATCAGCGAGCCAGGCGTGCATGTGATCGATTGCCCGGTGGACTACTCGGAAAATGATTTCATTCTCAACAGTGAAATCAAGAGAAGAAGTGCCCTGGTCTGATCTCTCGATAGCCGCTTGTCTCAATGGCGGCACTGCGGTGCCGCCAGTCTTTCCGTATTGAAATCGGAGTTCATCATGCAACTCAAAGACTCTCAGCTGTTCCGCCAGCAAGCCTTCATCGATGGTATGTGGGTTGATGCGGACAATGGTCAGACGATCAAGGTCGACAACCCGGCAACCGGCGAAATTCTGGGCAGCGTGCCGAAAATGGGCGCAGCCGAAACCCGCCGTGCCATAGAAGCTGCGGACAAGGCACTGCCGGCGTGGCGCGCGCTGACCGCCAAGGAGCGTGGGAACAAGTTGCGTCGCTGGTTCGAGCTGATGATCGAGAATCAGGACGACCTGGCGCGTCTGATGACTCTGGAGCAAGGCAAACCATTGGCCGAAGCCAAGGGTGAAATCGTTTACGCCGCCTCCTTCATCGAGTGGTTCGCCGAAGAAGCCAAGCGTATCTACGGTGACGTCATTCCTGGCCACCAACCGGACAAGCGCCTGATCGTGATGAAACAGCCGATCGGCGTCACCGCCGCGATCACGCCCTGGAACTTTCCGGCCGCGATGATCACCCGTAAAGCCGGCCCGGCCCTGGCCGCCGGCTGCACCATGGTGCTCAAACCTGCCTCGCAAACCCCATTCACCGCGTTCGCCTTGGCCGAACTGGCGCAGCGTGCCGGCATCCCGAATGGCGTGTTCAACGTGGTGTCCGGCAGCGCCGGCGACATTGGCAGCGAACTGACCGGCAACCCGACCGTACGCAAACTGACCTTCACCGGCTCGACCGAAATCGGTCGTCAGTTGATGGCCGAATGCGCCAAGGACATCAAGAAGGTCTCGCTGGAACTGGGTGGTAACGCGCCGTTCATCGTGTTCGACGACGCAGATCTGGATAAGGCCGTCGAAGGCGCGATCATTTCCAAGTACCGCAACAACGGTCAGACCTGCGTCTGCGCCAACCGTCTGTACATTCAGGATTCGGTCTACGACGCATTCGCCGAGAAACTGAAGGTGGCTGTGGCGAAACTGAAGGTCGGTAACGGTCTGGAAGATGGCACCAGCGCAGGCCCCCTGATCGACGCCAAGGCTGTGGCCAAGGTCAAGGAACATATCGCCGACGCAGTTGCCAAAGGCGCCACCCTGCTGTCCGGCGGCAAATCCATCGAAGGCAACTTCTTTGAGCCGACCATCCTGACCAACGTGCCAAACAATGCCGCCGTGGCCAAGGAAGAGACATTCGGCCCCCTGGCCCCACTGTTTCGCTTCAAAGACGAAGCCGAAGTCATCGCCATGGCGAACGACACCGAGTTCGGTCTGGCCTCCTACTTCTTTGCGCGTGACCTGAGCCGAGTGTTCCGTGTGGCGGAAGCCCTGGAATACGGCATGGTTGGCGTCAACACCGGTCTTGTTTCCAACGAAGTCGCGCCCTTCGGCGGCATGAAGGCCTCGGGCTTGGGCCGTGAAGGCTCCAAATACGGTATCGAGGATTACCTGGAGATCAAATACCTGTGTCTGAGCGTATGAGGCTCTCGGTGCAGTGAGCGCTGGTCACACAAACCTACCCAGTTTCACAGCGCCTGTGCCTGTCAGCGTTGGCCCTGGATAACGCCTGAGCTGAAGCATGCAGATTGACAAGTGAGGCCAGAGGCTCTTGCAAGTCTGCATGTTGTCTGGGGCAAAGGCTTAGGGAACGAAAGCTGTAGCAGTCACAGATCATGTTTCAGCACTCCTCGCCACCAGCTCAGGAACGCCCACCATGCTCGTGAACAAATTGTCCATTCAATGGAAAATCACACTGCTTGCGGGCCTCTGCCTGCTAGCGACCGTAGCGATCCTGATAGGCGTTTCGCTGCATCGCATGAGTGTCTCCACTGAACTGGTAAAGGCGACCAGTACGCGAATGCTGGCGACTTCCGCGCAAGAACGCCTGGAGGGTGAAGGTAAGGCGCAGGCCTTGATGATTCAGCGTTACTTCCTGTCGTCCTATAAGGATGGGGCGAACCTGACTCGACAGGTAATTGCCACGCTCAAGCTCGCTCAGCAATTACAAATCGAGCCTGGCGTAGTGCGCCTCAACCTGAATCAGCAAGTAAAAGAAGCATTGCAGGCGAGCCCTCAGTTGCTGAGCATTTACATGATCGCCGAGCCGAACGCCATCGGTGAAGACGCTCAGTTTCTGGGCCGATCCGATGCAGCCAGTAATGAAGTGGGGCGTTTCTCTGCCTATTGGGCCCAGCAAAATGGTCAGATCAGCGGTCTGGCGCCTTCCGAAGCCGTGATCAACGACACCACTCCCATGCTCGATGGCAGCCCTTACAACACCTGGTATCACTGCCCGCTGCAGAGCCGAAAACCCTGCCTGCTGGAACCCTACTTCGATGAAACATCGGGTCAGAAAGAACTGATCACGACGCTCGCCTTTCCGGTGATTGACGATGCCAAAGTGCTTGGCGTAGTGGGAATGGATATACGCATCGGTACGCTTCAGGAGCTGGCCTTGAGTGGCAGCGCAGGGCTTTTCGAGGGCCAAGGTGGAATCAGCATCGTCACGCCAGCCGGCTTGTTTGCAGGGCACAGTCGGGACATTGCTCGACTTGGCGATCAGTTGGTCCATGTCTTCCCTGACGCGGCGGCAGATATACAGAACCTGCTCAATCAAGGACGCACCAGCAAACGTGATGCCGGGGGTAGCCTGCAGGTTCTGGCCCCCTTCGACCCCATACCGGGCTCCAAAGCGTGGGCAATCATACTGGAAATGCCGACGAACGTTCTGCTGGCGCCGGCCAGGGCGCTGGAGTCTGAGATGGATGCGCGCAAGGCCGAAGGCGCTTGGCTGGAGTTAATCATCGGCTTGGGTACAGCGGTCCTGGGATTACTCCTGGTGTCACTGACGGCCCGAGGCGTGACTCGGCCCATTCTCGGAGTGGCGAACATGCTCAAGGATATTGCATCCGGAGAAGGTGATCTGACACGGCGCCTTGAATATGGTCATAAAGATGAACTTGGGAAGCTTGTCGGTGGGTTCAACCGGTTTCTCGACAAGCTTCAACCTATTTTCGCGGACGTTAAGAGCTCGGTGCTGGACGCGCGCAGTACGGCGAATCAAGCGGCTGCCATCGCCAGTCAGACCAGTTCGGGCATGCATCAGCAATTCCATGAGGTCGAGCAGGTCGCGACGGCTTCGAACGAGATGAGTGCCACAGCACAGGACGTCGCTCGCAGTGCGGCCATGGCGGCCGAAGCCGCACGCAACGCCGATCAGGCGTCACGCGATGGGCTGGCTGTAATAGATGTCACGACTCAAGCGATTTCGCAGCTTTCAAGCGAGATGAGCGCGGCCATGGCCCAGGTACGGACGCTGGCCAACAGCAGTGAGCGTATTGGCTCGGTGTTGGAGGTCATTCGAGCGGTTTCCGAACAGACGAATCTGTTGGCGCTGAACGCCGCAATCGAGGCAGCGCGCGCCGGTGATGCTGGGCGAGGTTTTGCCGTGGTGGCAGATGAGGTCCGTAGCCTGGCCAGGCGCACCCAGGATTCGGTCGAGGAAATCCGAGAGGTGATCGAAGGGCTGCAGAAGAATACCCGCGAGGTCGTTGCATCCATCCATGACAGCCACACACATGCTCAAGGCAGTGTTGCGAAAGTGGAGCATGCTGTAGCTGCGCTCAAGAGTATCGGTGACGCTATCGCGGTAATCACCGATATGAATATGCAGATTGCCAGTGCAGCAGAGGAGCAGAGCGCCGTGGCTGAGGAAATCAATCGCAACGTGGCAGCCATACGGGACGTTACGGAGTCTCTTTCTGGCCAAGCGGATCAGTCAGCACAGGTCAGCCAGGACCTGAACCGTCTCGCCAATCACCAACAGAATCTGGTGGAGCATTTCAAGGTCTGATTGGTCGGTTATTCACTTTGCAAGACTCAAGTGTCTTGCTACTGCCTCAGGCTCAGATATGGCTGTAGCCTTCATTCCACTCCAGGGCAGTGGCCTCGCGCTTGAACGCTGCGAAAGTACGTCCTGGCTTGCTAAGCGGACACCTCTCTGACGGCAAGGATTCTCGCCGGGATCGGTGTCCGGGATCAGCAACCCCGTGCAACCTGGCCGCAAGATTGGCCACTCAGGGGAT
>CAMPIF010000278.1 GCA_946886245.1 Ectopseudomonas composti
CCAAAACTCGTGCCATACTTGGCCTCATGCGGTTGAATTTCCTATCCGTACCTGCCGGAACACTTCGAGCTGGACCATGTGCTCTATCCCGGTTACGAACTCACGCTGAATGATGTCGTGGGCCATGCGATCCGATGCAGTTCCGAGGCCGTCCGGAGAGCGGTCGCTGCGTGTCTTGAAGACCCCGAGGCGGATGAAGAGGACTTTTACTGGCCGGGACAGGAGTACAGCCGCAGGTCCAGCCCGTTCGAATCGGAGGACCACGAACGCTGGTATGCGGTCGGCCCCTGGCACCACATTGCCCACGAGTTGGCCCATGGCCGGCGCTTTTTCAACGATGCCGCGCGCTCGTTCTTCGAGTGGTTGATCGGCGAGGCGCTCGAGGCCGAGGATCCAGAGACCCCGGGAACACCCGCCCTGGTGACCATGCTCGACGCCGGCGCGGCTTTCTACCGCTCCCGCATTGCCAGCGGTGAGCTGGAGGCAAGGTCGTTCGCAGAGAACCCGGGCATTGCGCTCGGCGCCGCTCCCAAGGAGCGAGCGGCCAACAACCGCATGAGCCCCGCCGGCGTTCCCTTGCTCTACGTTTCGCGGGAGATCGACACCTGCATCGCCGAAGTTCGTCCCTCGATCGGGGACACCGTGGTGGTGGGGCGCTTCCAGTCCACAGCATCCCTGAGGTTCTTCGATTTCACGAGGCTGGGTCGCCGGCTGCGACATGCCCCCTTGAGCTTGTTCGACCCCAGCTACCGAAAGCGCAGCGAACATCGGCTGCTGCTGGAGTACCTGCATGAAGAGATCGCTCGACCGGTCCGGACCGGCGATACGGATTACGTGATGACGCAGGCGCTGGCGGAGTTCATCCGCTACGACAAGAAGTGGGCTTTCGATGGCATCGCTTTTCGGTCCGTGCAATGCGAGGGTGGCGTGAACTATGTTCTGTTCGATAGAGGCGAGCCGGAGGCTATGCTGGCCCCGGACTGGCGGCCAGCCTTCCACCTGGCGATTGAGTGCGAGGCTGTCTCGATGCACGTGATCGAGGGCGTGCGTTATAGCCATGTTCCTGCCTCTATCCCGGTGCAGGCGACCAAGTCCTGGTGAACTGCGTATGGGCCACAGCGTGGCCTCGGGTGCGCTGCAGGCTACCCACGCCCCGCTGCGCCGGGCCTTGAAGACGCGCTTTGTTGCGAGAAGCTGGGCGCATGCTCAGCGACGAAGAGAAAGCCCGCATGCAGTCCTGTCTGCGCACCTTGCGCGAGGCCATGCCGGGCTTCGCCAGCCGCCGCGCGCAGTTGGTGATGATGGCCGAGGTGGCACATGTCCTTGGCACGCTGGATCGAGCGCGGTGGCAAGGAGGTCAGGGCGGGCCGGACGACAGAGTTCCACGTCTGCGCTGCGCCGATCGGTGGCGGAGAACGCCTGCGCACGCTGCTGTGGGATCGTGCCGGCGCTGCCGTGCTGACCTCGGCGACGCTGCAGGCCTGCGGCTCGTTCGACCTCTTCATGGAAGAGGCTGGCCTGAAGGCATGGGAGGGGGTGCATGCGCTCAGCCTGCCATCACCCTTCGACCATGCGGCGCAGGCCGAGCTGCACCTGCCGCGCATGCGCTCCCATCCGCTCGATGCCCAGGCGCATACCGAGGAGGTGGCAGCCATGCTGCCCGCCCTGCTCGAGGCGCAAGCCGGGTCTCTGGTCCTGTTCGCATCGGCAAGGCAGATGCATCAGGTCGCGCATGCGCTGCCGGAGGCGCTGCGCGAGCAGATCCTCGTGCAGGGAAGCACGTCCAAGCGCGAGCTGCTGGCGCGCCACAAGGCTCGCATCGACCAGGGCCAGCGTTCGGTCCTCTTCGGTCTGGCCAGCCTCTCCGAGGGGGTGGACCTGCCCGGCGCCTACTGCACGCACCTGGTAGTGGTCAAGTTGCCCTTCGCGGTGCCCGACGATCCGGTCGAGCAGACACGCCGGGAGTGGATCGAGGCGCAGGGGAGGTCCGCCTTCCATGAGCGCAGCGTCCCCGAGGTCGGCATCCGGCTGGCGCAGGCGGTGGGGCGGCTGCTGCGCACGCCCGAGGACCACGGCCGCGTCACGGTGCTGGATCCGCGGCTGGCGAGCACGCCGTGGGGCCGGCGCCTGCTGGCGGGCCTGCCGCCGTACCGACGTGTGCGCGGCGCGGCGCCAGGCTTGCCATCCGACGCGGCAACGGTCGATCGTTCGGCCGCGTGACGGCGCCAGCGGCGGCTCTTGAAGGTGCGTCGCGGTAGGAGATCCTGGGTGGACCAACACCGATCCACCCATGAACTCCATATGGAGGGCATCGGCGCGGTCGGCGTGCTCGAACCCATCGTCGTGCGGCCTGTGCTGGGCACCGACCTCTTCGAGATCATCGCCGGTGAGCGCCGTTGGAGAGCCGCAAGGAACGTCTTCGGCGACGACTACGACATGCCCGTGGTCATCAAGGACGCCAGCGACGAGGCGGCCGAGGCCATGTCGGTGATCGAGAACTACTACCGCGCCGCCATGACGCCGGCCGAGGAAGCCCGTGCCGCGCAGCGCCAACTGCTGCGCCAGCGCGGCGACAAGGAAGAAGCCGCCCGCCTCATGGGCTGGTCGCCCGAGGTGTTGGAGCGGCGGCTCGCGCTGATGGCCTGCACACCCGCAGTGCTCAAGGCGCTGACTACGCGCAGCATCCAACTCGGCCACGCCGAACTGCTCTCGGGCACCCCACCGGAGAAGCAGGACGGCGTGCTGACGCAGAAGGTGCCGGTGACCTTGCCGAAGTCCCAACTCGGACGCTATGCGCGCCGGCTGCCTGATGGTTCCCTGGTTTTCGCCGCTTCTGGTCAGACATGCGAAAAGGTTGAACCTTATGCATTCGTATCAGTGCTCAGGCCGGGCCGCCGGCTTTGATCGCATCGTGTAGGCCTTCTCAGTCCGGGAGAGTGTCGAGGATCCGAGGCCGCTACCACGGCATTCTCGATGGACATCTGCGTCCGGCCTATGCGGTGTCCGAGGCGGCATGTAATCAATGTGCGCTGCGTCACGCGTGCGATCGTCCGGGTGAACCGCCCCGGGGCGGTTCACTACCTGCAGCAATGGTTCGCGCCGAGCGACCCGGCGATGGAGCAGTCTCTGCACAACATCCCCGTGTTCCGCCAGTTCGCCGCGCTGAGGGCCGTGGCGCGGTTGCTGGACGAGACGACGATCCTTCGGTTCCGCCACCTGCTTGAGAAGCAGGGCCTGGCAACCGAAAGGTGCCATTGCGGGCACCTGTCTCGCGGTTTAGAGGCCGCCCGCAGGATTGTTCTGTGGCCGGTTCGCCCGAGCTGGCTCGTATGGCACAAACGCGGGCACCGATGCGGGTATGAGAGCTTTGGCCCTAGCGTTCATTCCGGCTGGACTGACATCAGGCCAAACCCCAGTGTTGATCCGAGTCAAGACTGTCTCAATCGCCGCAGCTGACTCTGAAGGCTCGAACGTACAGTGCCCCGCACGGTCAACAATCGTCGTTCTGTAGAGACTCACATCTCCACCATTGGCCTGCATCTTCTGAACATACGAATCGATGATGTTTGGAGGCACCACGTTATCTCCTGTTGTATGCATCCGCAAGGAAGGTATCTTGGGTGTGCCGTGGACTGTTCGTCCCGGCCCGTTCCAGAACGCCGAGGCGGCGGGTTCCGCCTGTACACGGGTCGCGTCCCGCAGTGTTGCAAGATCGGCCTGGAGATTGAGTCCATTTGTCGAGTAAAGCGATAGCACCAGACGCCCGACTGCCGGCTCGGCGCGGGCCAGAAGTTGGGAGTAGTCGATGCCCGCATTCCAAGAGAGTTGCCGAACTGCCGGAGATGTCCCTGCATGCTCAAACATGAATCGAGACTGTCCTCCAGGTTGGGCGGCGTTGAGAAGCACAGTGTCGAAGACTGCACTTTGAAGCGCACCGAGATCGAAGGGATCTGGCTGAGCTCGTGTGGCATTGCTCCACACCGGCCACTGGCCTACTGCAGCAGCAAGCGCAATCCTAGCCCGACCTTCCTGGCTCTGCTGAGCTAGCGTGAGAGCGGCGCGCCATTTTGCAGATTGATCTGCTACGGAAGCAAGATCGGAGAAGCCGACGACCTGCAATTCTGATGCGATCAGCGTCTTCAGCACGAACCACCCATCCAACATCATGTTCATGAGTGGTACCGGCTCATGAGCGCACCCTACAACAACGCCATCAACCTTCTCGGGATAGCGCTCGGCAAAATTTAGAGCAACGAAGCCGCCGCCCGAGTGTCCATACTGGATCACCTTCGTAGGCTTCCCATAGCGCGCGTTGAACATGTCGATGACCGAGATCAGCTCTTGCTGCTCTCGATCCGGATCATAGTTAAAGTTTCTTTGCGGATTTCGACCGGTACCCGAAAGCGCGTAGCCTCGCTGCAACCAGTAGCAACTCCGCGCGCCGTCCTTAGCGGGAACATAGTCAAGGTCGTTGATCAACAAGCCGTTCCAGCCTGTTGGCCGACGCATGCTCCACGGCGACCCGTTTGCAAAGGCGCCCTCGGCCTCCACATAGGTAACGGTCCCATTGCATCCTGTCACTACAACTTCCTGCTGTGTCGGCGGACCATCAGCGTCCTTGTCGCTTCCGCCGCACGCCGTTAGTACAGCTGCCGCTATCACGCCGACGAGGCGCCTCGATTGACAACTGATAGATCCGATTGCCCTCACCTGCCGGTTTGGTTCACTTTTCATGTGGTCTCCTTTTTACATGTTGGTCGGCGCCCGCTAACAGTCGAAAACGAAATCTACCCACTGCGAGCCTCAGGTGCATAGTTTGCCACCTAAGGAAAATAATATTACCTGAATCCGTGAGCCCAGGCGCACGCATGCTCGGGTTGGTCTGTTTTGTTGGGTCGTGCCCGTTCAATTTGACAGCCTGGGAGATGACATCACCCAACTCGATGGCACTGGATCGTCGGAATCGCGAGTTGGTGGGCGACTTGTTCGGGTTGGCGTGCAATTGCCCCACGCCGCAACCTCGCGGGCAGGCGATTTTTATGGATCCGTGAGTTTCGTGAGGCCGGTGATCGGCCAGCTGCGCTTAGCCGCAGGCAGCGAAGAGTTCTCCGTGCAGCCGCTGGAAGGCCTTGGCCGAGCGATCATTGGCGCCCAGTCCGAGGATGACGCGCCGGCCATGCTCGATGAGGCGCCCGGCGCGGTAGATGAGTTCCTGCATCACGGTCTTGATGCGCCGGCGCTTGGCCGCATGGCGTACCGGCGCATCGGGCCCCAGCAGTCCGGCCTGTCCCATCAGGCGAAGGATGTTCATGGCCAGCGCCGCGAGCTCGCACACCAGGTAATTGGTATCGAACTTGCCCGAGGGCAGCCGCTCCAGATCGAGGTCGGTCTTGAACTCGGAGTGGAACTGCTCGTGCGTGCCGTGGTCGGCGTACAGCGCGACGATGGCTTTAGCATCGAACTGTTTGGCGCTCAGGCTCGTGCTCCAGCCGTCCAGCGTGAGCTTGGGCTCGATCAGCAACTGGCCCTTCGCGTCGATGGTGCGTTCAGTCAGGCGCAGCACGCGGCGCAGTGGCCGCTCGATGCCTTCGATGTGCAGCGCCTCTTCCCACAGCGTCACGCGCTTGCCCGCGCGGGGATGCTCCCAGATCGTGGCGGTGTCACCATCAAGGCGCTCGGCCAGCGCCGCCACGTTGGTCGTGCGCGGGTTCCACTTGATCAGCCAGTCCAGTTGCGGCACGCCTGCAGCGTTATACGACTCCATCTCGCACACCAGCTCCGTGGAGTCGAAGCCAGAGTCCAGGCGTGCCAGGATCGGCGCCTTCGGACCCGCCGCGCTCAGGCGCTGCGCCATCGGGATCACCCGCTCGAAGTTGAATTGCGTCTCACGTGCCGAATGCTGCACGCCAGGGCGCAGCGCCAACTCCAGGCAGAACCCGTTCGAGCCCAGGTACGCGGCCAGCGGGCAGTAGCCATCGACGCCGGTGTAGGTGCGTCCTACGCCGTCCTTGGCGGTGCCGCCGTTGTCCATGGCGAACGTGTCGACATCCAGCGGCAGCCAGCCACAAGGCAAGACGCCATAGTCGACCCGCGTGCTGTCCAGCAGCTTCTCGATCAGCGTGTGGAGTTCGGTGAAGTTCGGCTCGCCGACAT
>CAMPIF010000279.1 GCA_946886245.1 Ectopseudomonas composti
AGATGGCAAATTGCAGCACTACCAGCACACGCCTGAGCCAGAGTCCTTTCAGGGCGTGTTGCTCTGTTGACGCGCCCCCTGCCTGTCGAGTCGTTTCATGTGTGGACGTTATGCCCTGTTCCGCTGGTCGCCCGCCTTTGCGGCGTTGCCCGGTTTTCCTGCTGACCAGAAGCCCCACTGGAACCTGGCCCCCATGGGCCAGGTGCTGATGCTGCGCGCTGGCGCGCAAGGGCCGCAAGCGGCAGCGGCGCGTTGGGGGCTGACGCCGGCCTGGCTCAAGGATCTGTCCAGGACGCCGGCCCATGCGCGTGCCGAAACCCTGGCCGAGCAGCCGATGTTCCGCGAGCCCTTTCGTCAGCGCCGTGCGCTGCTGCCGGCCAACGGCTTCTATGAATGGCGCGGGGGCGCGCGCAAGCGCCCCTACTGGATGAGCAACGGTGACCCGCTGATGTATTTCGCGGCGTTGTGGGAGCTTTATCCGGTGGGTGGGCAGGAGTACCTGAGCGTGGCGTTGATCACTCAGGAAGCCGCCACGCTGCGGCGGCCGTTGATTCTGGGTGAGCACGAACAGGCATTGTGGTTGAGCAATGACACGTCGCCCGAGCAACTGGCGGCGCTGCTGGCCAAGCCGCAGATAGCCTTGCGTGAACGCGCGCTGGCAACGCTGGTCAACGACCCGCAGCTGGATGCGCCGGAGTGCCTGACGCCGGCTTGAGCTTGCGTAGGGTGTCGCGTTACAGCCCGGGTCGTGCGCACTGCGACTGATGCGAAAGCGGTGCGCGCGGCGCACCCTAGCTGATGAAACCCCTTACACCTTGAACTGGTTGATCAGCCGGCGTTGCTGTTCGGCCAGCTTGGTCAGTTGGGCGCTGGCCTGGCTGGCTTCGTCGGCACCGCCGGCCACTTCGTTGGCGACCTGGCCGATGTTGGTGACGTTGCGGTTGATATCCTCGGCCACGGCACTCTGCTCTTCCGCTGCGCTGGCGATCTGCGTGTTCATGTCATTGATCACCGACACCGCCTGGGTGATGGACTCCAGCGATTGGGCCGCCTGGTTGGCGTGCTCCACACTGTCATCGGTCTTGCTCTGGCTCTGCTCCATCACCTTGACCACTTCGCGTGTGCCTTGCTGCAGTTGCTGGATCATGTTCTGGATTTCTTCGGTGGCCTGCTGGGTCTTCTGCGCCAGGTTGCGCACCTCGTCGGCGACCACGGCGAAGCCGCGACCCTGTTCACCGGCGCGGGCTGCCTCGATGGCGGCGTTGAGTGCCAGCAGGTTGGTCTGCTCGGCAATGCCGCGAATGGCGACGAGGATGGCGTTGATGTTCTCGCTGTCCTTGGCCAGGTTCTGCACCACGCCGACGGCGCGGCCGATCTCGCTGGCCAGGGCGGCGATGGCGGTCGAGGTTTCCTGTACCACCTGCTTGCCCTGATTGGCCGCGCGGTCGGCGTGGTTGGCCGCCTCGGCAGCATGAGTGGCGTTGCGCGCGACGTCCTGGGCGGTGGCCGTCATCTCATGCACGGCAGTGGCCACCAGCTCGATCTCGGCCAGTTGCTTCTGTACGCCCTGGTTGGTGCGGATGGCGATGTCGGCAGTGTGCTCGGAGGAGTCACTGACCTGCTGTACCGAAGTCACCACTGAGGCGATCATGCTTTGCAGCTTGCTCAGGAAGGCGTTGAAGCCGGCGGCGATCTGGCCGAGTTCGTCCTTGCGATCAACCTGCAGGCGCACCGTCAGGTCGCCGTCGCCCTTGGCAATGTCATCGAGCATGCCGACCATCTGCCGCAGCGGACGGGCGATGCCGTAGCCGACGAACCAGATCACCAGCAGGCCCAGGCCGGCGATCAGCAATCCCACGAGTGTCATGCCCAGCGTGTCGCCGTTGCGTTGGGTGACAAGCTCGGCCTGTAGTTGGCGCAGGTCAGCCATCACGGTGTCCAGCGGCAGTACCAGCATCAGCACCCAGCGCGTGTCGGTCTGGCCGATGGTGAAGCTGAGAAACAGCTCGATGTGGCTGTCGGCGGGGTCGTCCTCGACATGCACGTCGTATTTCGGCAGGCCTGGCTGCAGGCTGCTCAGGTTGGCCAGCTCGTTGGCGTCGAGCAGCTCGGTGGCTGGCTCACCGAGTTTTTCCGGCGCCTGGGTTGAGGCGACTATACGGCCATTGCTGGCGATCAGGGCGATCTCGCCGGCGCCGCCATAGAGCTGGGCGTCGGCCTTGACCAGCAGTTCCTGGATGAAGTTGACTGCCAGATCGGCGCCGGCGATACCGCGAAACTCGCCGTTGACCAGAATTGGCGAGGTAAAGGAGGCGAGCATGGTCATCTTGCCGCCGACATCGTAGGGAGCCGGATCGATCACGCAAGGGCGTTTACGTTCCTTGGGGCACAGGTAGTACTCGCCGGCGCGCACACCGGTCGGTAGTAGCTCCTCGCTTTCGGTCGAGCCAATGGCGTCGACACCCAGGCTGCCGTCGGCATTGCGGTACCACCAGGTCAGGAAGCGGCCGGTGCCGTCGTAGCCATTCTCCTTGCTGCCGGCGTACATATCGTCGCTGGCGTCGAAGGCGTTTGGCTCCCAGCCCAGGTAGCTGCCGAGCAGCTTGGGGTTCTGCGCCGTGGTTTCATGTACCAGGTTGGCCAGCTCTTCACGGCTGATACTGAGCAGTGGGGTGCCGCCGGCATCGGTCATGCCGAGCATGGCATTGACCCGCGCCAGATCGGCGGTGATCTGCAGGGGCGCCTCCAGTTCACGCTGAATTTCGCTGACTTGCGCATGCGCCAGTGAGGAAAGGCGCTGTTCGATACTCTGCTCGAGCAGTGCCTGGGTGCGTTGCTGTACCAGATTCTGGGTGCGGTCGCTGGCGAACAGGGCATAGAGCACAAGCGCCGCGACCACCGCCAGCACACTGGCACCGGCGAGGAATGCGACGGAAAACTGGATCGACTTGAACTTCATGGGAGCTCCCGAGCGCAGTGTGTCCTGTTACGGGCTATGGGCCATGACAGGGCAAAACCTTAATGGGCTGATGCGAAACATCTGGCTGCTGCATTTAGCAAAGATGGCGCACGGCCATCGCGCAAGTGATGCGGTTGCTCGTGCCACCGGCGCGGCCTAGCATAGGGCGTTCGATTCAAGGAGATGGCTCGATGAGCAAGGTTCTATATCTGAGTGGCCTGGCGGCGGCCGTGCTGCTGGCTGGTTGTCAGGCCGTCAATACCACGAGTGGTGGTGCGGTTGGGGTGGAGCGCAAGCAGTACATGTTCAGCATGCTCTCAGCCGAAGAAGTCAATCAGATGTACGCGCAGTCCTATCAGCAAACGCTGAGTGAGGCCTCGGGCAAGGGCGTGCTGGACAAGAGCAGCGCTAACGCCAAGCGTCTGCAGACCGTCGCCGGTCGCCTGATTCCGCAGGCGCCGCGTTTTCGCCCGGATGCGGCCAACTGGCAGTGGGAGGTCAATCTGATCAAGAGCCCCGAGCT
This sequence comes from Ectopseudomonas composti, assembly GCA_946886245.1. The sequence goes on from CAMPIF010000279.1 coordinate 3,483, forward strand.
CAATGCCAATTGCGGCCCGGGCGGTAAGATCATCTTCTACAGCGGCATCATCGAGCAGCTGAAGCTGACTGACGATGAAATCGCCGCGATCATGGGCCACGAGATGGCCCATGCCCTGCGTGAGCACAGCCGTGAGGCGATGTCCAAGGCCTACGGTATCGAGGTGGCGAAACAGGGCGCCAGTGCCTTGCTCGGTCTCGGCGAGAGCGGCATGGCACTGGCCGATACCGTGGTGCAGTACAGCCTGACCCTGCCCAACAGTCGGGGTAACGAGAACGAAGCCGACCTGATCGGTCTGGAACTGGCTGCCCGTGCGGGTTACAACCCGAATGCGGCCATCAGCCTGTGGCAGAAGATGGAGGCCGCCGGTGGTGGTGCACCGCCCGAGTTCATGAGTACTCACCCGGCGTCCAGCAGTCGCATCGCTTCGCTGCAGGCGGCGATCCCCAAGGTGATGCCGCTGTACGAGCAGGCCAGGGCCAGGCGTTGATCCCGGGCCAGGAAACGGCGCGACGTGATGGTTCACGGCGCGCCGTTTGCGTTTCAGGGCAGGGCGGTTTCGGCCAGTGGACGGGTCTGCAGGCCCAACTGAGCGCGGAAGCTTTCCATGTCGAACATGGTGCAGATTTCCTGGACTTCGTTGCCGGGGGTGAGCGTCCAGAACGCCATGGCCGAGATGCTCAGCACCTTGTCGCTGGGCGGGTAGCCCAGCGCTGGCTTCTGGATGGTGCCGATCAGCGTGCTCCAGGTCACCACCTTGTAGCCCTCGGCGATGCACTCCTCGACCACCACCTGCAGGTCCGGCATTGCAAGGCGGATGTCCTGCACCATCTGCGCGAAGCCGGCGCTGCCCAGTGGCCGGCCAATGAATGAGCTTTTATAGAGAAAATCGCGGCTGTGCAGTTGTTCAGCCAGCGCCAGGCGTCCCTTGTTCCAGGTCAGGTCGATGTGCTGACACACCACCTTCTTGCGATCATCCAATGACATGCTGCCCTCCTGACTGCAGGCCTGAACCAGTGATATGGCACTTTAGCATCGGGCAGGAGGGGGCTGGGATTGGCCGAAGTGCCGGTCTGTTGACGTCGGCGATTCGTCAGGTCAGGCCGCTCAGTTTCAGCGCCTGGTAGCCGGCATAGATTGCCAGAGCGGCGAAGGCGCAGGCGGCCAGGCGCCGGATCAGGGTCAGCGGCAGGCGCTCGGCCGCGAAATTGCCCGCCAGTACCACCGGCACGTTGGCGATCAACATGCCCAGGGTAGTGCCGACCACCACCAGGATGAAGTGCGGGTACTGCGCGGCCAGCATCACGGTCGCGACCTGCGTCTTGTCGCCCATCTCGGCGAGGAAGAAGGCGATCAGGGTGGTGAGGAAGGGACCGTATTTCTTCAGGCCGGATGCCTCGTCGTCGTCGAGTTTGTCCGGTACCAGGGTCCAGGCCGCTACGGCGACGAAACTGGCAGCAAGAATCCAGCTCAGGGTGGCGGGGGAAAAGAAACCGGCGACCCAGTTACCCACGGCGCCAGCAGCGAAGTGGTTGGCCAGGGTGGCGACGACTATGCCCCAGATGATCGGCCAGGGTTTGCGAAAACGTGCAGCCAGCAGCAGGGCGAGTAGCTGGGTCTTGTCGCCGATTTCGGCGAGGGCAACGATCAGGGTGGGGACGAACAGCGATTCCAGCATCAGGTTTCCTACAGGGGGCGGGTCGACACGGCTTATGACACGAACGACCTTCCCGCCCCGGGTATAGGTTGTGCGTGTCATAGGTCTTGTCAAACCGCAGGCCTCTCTTGGTAGGCCTTGGGTCGTATACGCCATGCTCTGCGGAGCAAGTGTGTTGACGTATACCGGGCGAGCAGGGCGCTCGCGGGAGACTACTCCCCTAGGACGGGCGCAATTGTGCCCAAGCGCTGCGTTGGCAGCAACCCCAATTCAGCGACGGGCGCTGTAGATGCGGAAGCCGTCAGCGTCTGCCAGGGTGCGGCAGGGGCCGAGATGGCGCTCGATCAGTGGCGGGTACTTGAGAAAGCTGTTGGCCACCAGGCGCAGCTCGCCACCTGTTACCAGGTGGCGAGCTGCCTGTCTCAGCAGGTTTTCGCTGGCCTGGTAATCGGTGTGCACGCCTTGATGGAACGGCGGGTTGCTGACGATGGCACTGAGTCCCTCGGGCGCCGATTCGATGCCCGTAGCGGCGATCAGGTTGGCTGACAGGCCGTTGCGCGCGAGGGTCAGTCGGCTGCTTTCCAGGGCGAAGGCGTCGACATCCAGCAGGCTCAGCTCGCTGTCTGGATAACGTCGTTTGAGCGCGGCGCCGAGCACGCCAGCGCCGCAGCCGAAGTCCAGCAGGTGGCCGCTCGGCAGGTCATCCAGATGCTCGAGCAATAGCGCGCTACCTCGATCAAGCCGGCCATGGGCGAACACGCCGGGCAATGTAACGATCTCCAGTGCTCCATCGGCCAACTGCAATGGATAGCTCTGCGCCAGAGCGTGCAGGTCGGGTACTGCTGGCGCCTGTTCCACCGCGACGCACCAGAGTTGGCAATGTCTCGCGCTGTCGAGCTTGCGCGGCTTGCCATAGGCGGCCAGCTGTTTCGCCGCGCGTTCGATACCGCCCCGTTTTTCACCGACCAGGTACAGCGGTTTGCCTGCCAGGTGCGAGGCCAAGGCGTGCAGCAG
>CAMPIF010000280.1 GCA_946886245.1 Ectopseudomonas composti
GCTTCAGCTCGTGCAGGCACTCGAAGTACGCGATCTCCGGCTGGTAGCCGGCCTCGGTCAGCGTCTCGAAACCGGCCTTGACCAGTTCGACGGTACCACCGCAGAGAACGGCCTGCTCACCGAACAGGTCGGTTTCGGTCTCGTCCTTGAAGGTGGTTTCGATGATGCCGGTACGACCACCACCAACGCCCGAAGCGTAGGACAGCGCGACGTTCTTGGCATTGCCGGAGGCGTCCTGGTAAACGGCGATCAGATCGGGAATGCCGCCGCCTTTGACGAACTCGGTACGTACGGTGTGGCCCGGAGCCTTCGGCGCGATCATGATCACGTCGAGGTCGGCACGCGGAACGACCTGGTTGTAGTGGATGGCGAAACCGTGGGAGAAGGCCAGGGTGGCGCCCTTCTTGATGTTCGGCTCGATCTCGTTCTTGTACAGCTGGCCCTGGAATTCGTCCGGGGTCAGGATCATGACCAGGTCAGCGGCAGCGACGGCAGAAGCCACGTCGGCAACTTTCAGGCCGTGAGCTTCAGCCTTGGCAACGGTAGCGGAGCCTTTACGCAGGCCAACGGTGACATCGACGCCGGAGTCTTTCAGGTTGCAGGCCTGGGCGTGGCCCTGGGAGCCGTAACCAATGATGGCGACTTTCTTGCCCTGGATGATGGAGAGGTCGCAATCTTTGTCGTAATAAACTTTCATGTTCTTGGCTCTTTTGAATCGAAAGGGATGGGGTGCGAAGCACCGCGACGAGGACACCTTATGTGATCCGCACCATTGCGTAAAATGATATATTTGCAACACGACATGCCGATATATGAAACATAAATGGACAGCCATTCCCTCAGGCTTTTTCTCTCCCTGGCAGACAACCTGCACTTCGGCCGAACCAGCCGCGAGCAGCACGTCAGCCCTTCCGCGCTCAGTCGCAGCATCAAGCAGCTCGAGGACGAACTCGGCGCCGCGCTGTTCGTGCGCGACAACCGCTCGGTGCGCCTGACTCGCGAGGGCCAGCAGTTTCGCGAATACGCGAGCGAGGTCATCAATGGCTGGCAAGTCATTCGCCAGACCTTCATGCAGGACCAGTTGAATCTGCACGGCGAGCTGTCGCTGTATTGCTCGGTCACGGCAAGCTACAGCTTCCTCTATGACATTCTCAGCAGCTTCCGCCAGGACTACCCACGCATCGAAATGAAGCTGCATACCGGCGATCCGGCGAAAGCCGTCGAACGGGTGCAGCAAGGACTGGAAGATCTGGCCATCGGCGCCCTCCCCGACAGCCTGCCGAGCGGAGTGGAGTTTCAGTCGATCACGCGCTCGGAATTGCGCTTCATCGGCCCACAGGCCCCTCAGTTATTGAACGAAGAACAACTGCGCAACCCCACATCAGAGAGCTGGAAGGACGTGCCGATGATTCTCTCCGAGGAAGGCCTGGCCCGGACACGCACCGATCGCTGGCTGAAAAGCCACAACATCAAACCGCGCATCTATGCCCAGGTCAGCGGCAACGAAGCGATCGTCAGCATGGTCAGCCTGGGCTTCGGTATCGGCGTGGTGCCGCAGATCGTGCTGGACAACAGCCCACTGACCGCCCGCATCCGTATCTACGATATCCAGCCACCGCTTACCGCTTACGATATCGGTCTGTTCGCACTGGAAAAGCGCCTCAGGGACCCATTGATCGCGGCGTTCTGGAATCGCCAGCGCTGAATGCCGGGCAATAAAAAGCCCCGCACCAGGCGGGGCCTCGTTCACCACAGCGATCAGACGCTCAGCACCTTGTCGCCGCGAGCGATGCCAGTGACACCACTGCGTACGGTTTCCAGGATCGATGCCGTACCGACGGCCTGAATGAAGCTGTCCAGTTTGTCGCTGGTGCCGGTCAGCTGCACGGTGTAGACGCTGCTGGTCACATCCACGATCTGACCGCGGAAGATGTCGGTCGTACGCTTGACCTCGGCACGCTGGGCGCCGGTGGCCTTGATCTTCACCAGCATCAGCTCGCGCTCGATGTGGGCGCTTTCCGACAGGTTGACCAGCTTGACCACCTCGACCAGCTTGTTGAGGTTCTTGGTGATCTGCTCGATCACCTCATCCTGACCAACGGTGGTGAGGGTCAGGCGCGACAGCGTCGGATCCTCGGTTGGCGCAACGGTGAGGCTTTCGATGTTGTAGTTACGCTGGGAGAACAGGCCGACCACTCGGGACAGTGCGCCCGGCTCGTTTTCCAGCAGCAGGGAAATGATGTGTCGCATCTCAGGTCCGCTCCGTCTTGCTCAGCCACATGTCACGCATCGCACCGTCTCTGATCTGCATCGGATAGACGTGCTCGCTGGAATCCACCGCGATGTCGAGGAACACCAGGCGATTCTTCAGGGCGAAGGCTTCCTCCAGCTTGGGCTTGAGGTCCTTCAGCGAGGTGATGCGCATGCCGACATGGCCATAGGCCTCGGCCAGTTTGACGAAGTCCGGCAGCGACTCCATGTAGGAGTGCGAATAACGGCTGTTGTACTGCATGTCCTGCCATTGGCGGACCATGCCGAGGGTGCCGTTGTTCAGGTTGACGATCTTCACCGGCAGGTCGTACTGCAGGCAGGTCGACAGCTCCTGGATGTTCATCTGGATGCTGCCCTCACCGGTGACGCACGCCACGTCCGCTTCAGGGAAGTTCAGCTTGATGCCCATCGCGGCGGGGAAACCGAAGCCCATGGTGCCCAGGCCGCCGGAGTTGATCCAGCGATTGGGCTTGTTGAAGCGGTAGTACTGCGCCGCGAACATCTGGTGCTGGCCCACATCGGAGGTAATGAAGGCATCGCCACTGGTCACGTCGCACAGGGTTTCGATCACGGTCTGCGGCTTGATGATCGAACCGTCGCCCTCGTTGTAAGGGAACAGACGACCGCTACCACGCCACTCTTCGATCTGCTTCCACCAGCTGGCAACGGTGTCCTTGTTCGGGGTCTCGCCGATTTCCTTGAGGATGGCGACCATCTCGGTCAGCACGCTGTCCACCGGGCCGACGATCGGGATGTCGGCCTTGATGGTCTTGGAGATCGAAGCCGGGTCGATGTCGATATGGATGATCTTGGCGTTCGGGCAGAACTTGGCCGCACCGTTGATCACGCGGTCATCGAAGCGCGCACCGACCGCGAGGATCACGTCGGCATGGTGCATGGCCAGGTTGGCGGTGTAGCTGCCGTGCATGCCGAGCATGCCGATGAACTGGCGGTCGGTACCCGGGTAGCCACCGAGGCCCATCAGGGTGTTGGTCACCGGCAGGTTGAGCATCTGCGCCAGCTCGGTCAGCGGCGCAGAGGCACCGCCCATGATCACGCCACCACCGGAGTACATGACCGGACGCTTGGCGGCCAGAAGCATCTCGGCCGCCTTGCGGATCTGGCCGGAGTGGCCACGTACCGCCGGGCTGTAGGAGCGCAGCTTGACCTTCTTCGGATAGACGTACTCGAACTTCTGAGTGGGATCGCCCATGTCCTTCGGAATGTCGACCACCACCGGACCGGGACGACCGGACTCGGCGAGGTAGAACGCCTTCTTCAGCACTTCGGGGATTTCCGACGGGTGCTTGATGATGAAGCTGTGCTTCACGATCGGGCGGGAAATACCGACCATGTCGGTTTCCTGGAAGGCATCGGTACCGACCATGGCGCTCGGCACCTGGCCGGAGATCACCACCATCGGAATGGAGTCCATGTAGGCGGTGGCAATGCCGGTAATGGCATTGGTCGCACCGGGGCCGGAGGTGACCAGCACCACACCGGCCTTGCCGGTGGCGCGGGCATAGCCGTCAGCCATATGAGTCGCTGCCTGTTCGTGACGGACCAGAATGTGGGTCACTTCCGGTTCTTTGAACAGGGCATCGTAAATATGCAGGAGAGCACCACCAGGGTACCCGTAGATATGCTTAACGCCTTCGTCACGCAGGAAGCGGACGACCATTTCAGCGCCGGATAAAAGCTCCACGTTGTTCACCTCTTGAACGCCAGTATGCCACCCGACAACGGGTAGCCCTAAGTAGGTCTTACTGTCAGCGGACACGCACGACGGTGATCGTGGATTCGGAACATCAGCTTGACGAGTAACGGAGCAGCCCATGGTCTTGCGGGGCCGACCCTCCCAGCGCGAGGTAACGCGTTGCGGGTGTCACGGTTCGGCGCGGGTAGCGCCTCTTTTCCCCGAGCTGGAGGACGCTTGCGGCGGACGCCACTACGGGGGAAGGCTGGATTGTTCGGGTTCGGCGTGAGCAAGTCAAGCGATGACTAACCTATTATTCAACCCACCGCTGTGACACAGCGCAGAATGAAGATTGCCGGCTTTTGGTTATAGTAGCCTTCAGCACCGCCGCTCTCGATAAAGGAAACAGCATGCGCCACATGATTCTTACTGGCACCCTGATGCTCGCTTTGAGCACGGCCGCCATGGCCAGCCAGGTTTACAAGTGGGTAGATGACCAAGGCGTGACCCATTTCGGCGCGCAACCTCCGCAAGGCCAACAAGCCACGACCATCAATACCGCAGCACCGCCTCCGCGACCTGCGCCAAGTGAGCCGGCGCCGAGCCAGGAAGAGCAGCTCGACCCCGAGCAGACGGCCATCGACAGAAAGGTCAAGGCAGATGTGGCGAAGCAGGAAGCCGAGCGCAAGCAGTACTGCGAGACCGCGCGTACCAACCTTGCTCAGCTGGAGATCAACCCACGCGTCAGGATTGAAGAGGATGGCGAGCTGCGTCGTATTGGCGAGGACGAACGCCAGGAACGCATCGCGGAGCTGAAAAAGTCCATCGCGGAAAACTGCAAATAATGGACTACGCGCACGCCTTCAAGACGTGCGCGTAAGCAGGCGATCGAACTCGCCGAGCAGCTCAAGCAGCCGACGCGCAGTGCTCGGCTGCTGCTGATAGACCATCTCCGCCATGGCCTGAATACCTGATACCGAGGGCAACGCGGCGCCGGTTTCCAGCAGAACCTTCATACGTGGCAGAAAAATCCACTGCAGCCATTGCTCGAACGCCAGCGTATCGACGCAGAACGGTTCCGGGCTGGCCAGGGCCTCGGCGCTCGGTGCCTCCTCCTGCCACCACCCCTGCACACGCAATTCACGCTCGATCAACAGCAGGTGTTCGGCCAGCGCGCTTACGCGAGCATCCATCAGAGATTGACTCGTGCGCGTTCACGGGCCTGGGCAGCACCGGCGGGATCACCCTGACGCTCGCGAGCCTGGGCGATCAGGTCCCACAGACTGGCTTGCAACGCCGGACGACCGTTGGCGTAAGTCAGGCCACGACGGGCGAACTGCTCGGCTTGGGCAGCATCGCCCTGCGCCAGGCGAACCTCGGCAAGACGGTAAAGCACCTGCGGCTCACGCGGCGCGATGCGCTGGGCACGCTCCAGGCTGGAGGCGGCACCATTCAGATCGCCACCGCCCTGCTGCTGTTGAGCGGTGGTCAGCAGCGCGAGAACCGGACCATCCAGTTGCTCGTCTGCAGCCAGGCCGCCACCGCTGGGAATACCACTGGGCATGCTCGGTACCGAGGAGCCGAAGTTGCCTTGGCTCGACGTCGATGGCGGGCTGCTCACGGGCGGCTCGAAGGTCAGTCCGCCACTGGAGGTGATCGGCTGCGAGTCGGTCTGCAACGGCGTCGAGACAGCCCCCTGCGGCACCATCACAACCACACCGGAATCCTCCTCGACAGGCTGCGGCGCCGCTGCAGGACCCGGACCAGTCGCTGAGCCAGACCCGCCCGACGACAGCGGAGAGCCGGCGTCGATCACCGGAATCGAACCCTGCGGCACCGTACTGCAACCACTCAACACCGCCGTTGCCAGCATCGTGGCAAGCCACTTCTTGTTCACATCCAATCCTCTTCAGGTAACACCGAGCCACTCGACTCGGCCGTCATTCCAACCAGCCCTTGACCCAGTCCATCACGGATTCGACCGGAGCCTGGATACCGCACGCGGAGCCCGGGGCAGGTTCGCTGCCGCGAATATAAGGCATCTGTACCGCATTCGGGCAGCCCGAAGCCGAGCCCAGACCAGTCTGACGATCGACCCAGGCCTGGGTGACGTTGTCCGGCATCGGCATATCCAGCGGCAGCGGATCCGCCTTGCGCATGAACCCGGTCCAGACCTGCAGTGCAC
>CAMPIF010000281.1 GCA_946886245.1 Ectopseudomonas composti
GTTTCTCGATCACCCGCAGCAGATTCTCGACCGCGACACCATCGGCAACGCCACCCGTGGCCGTGAGGTCATGCCGCTGGAACGCATCGTCGACATGGCTGTCAGTCGCCTGCGCCAGCGCCTGCGTGACACCGACAAACCACCACGGCTGATTCGCACCGTGCGCGGCAGCGGCTACCAGTTGGCGGCCACGGTGAGCCTGCAGGCAGGCGATGGGCGTTAAAGCGCGGCACTGGCTGCCGCGTTCGCTGCTCGGGCGCATGCTGCTGCTCACCCTGCTGGCGATATTGGCGGCGCAGACGCTGTCCAGCGTGATCTGGCTGTCGCAGCTGCGCGCCACCCAGCTCGAAGGCCTGGTCACCACCGCGCGCAGCCTGGCGCATTCGATGTCCGCCAGCGTGCGCTACTTTCGTTCGCTGCCGGTGGCGTATCGGCCACTGGTGCTCGACCAGCTGCGCAGCATGGGCGGCACGCGCTTCGTGGTCAGTCTCAATGATCGTCCGTTGCAGATGCAGCTGCTGCCGGCCACGCCGCGCAAGCAGGCGGTGACCGAATCGGTGGCGCAGGTGTTGCACCAGTCGCTGGGCAATGCCGCCGACATCTCGGTGACCTTCGTCAGCCCGGATGACCTGCGCATCTTCAACGGTGGCCTGAAGCTCGACGAATTGCCGCGTTCCTGGGCGCATTACGCGTTGACCCTGGAGCCGGTCAATCCCCCCGTGCTGGTGACGCAGATCCAGTTGGCGCCGGGGGAATGGCTGTACATCGCCTCGTTGCTGCCCGAGCCCTACACCAGCCTGGAGGAACCCATTCTGCCGACCCAGCAGCTGTGGTTCATCCTCCTGACCACTGCCTTTTTGCTGTTGTTCATTGGCTTGCTGGTACACCTGCAGAGCCGCCCGCTCAAGCGCCTGGCGCGCACCGCGCGGCACCTGTCGCTGGGCGCCGAGGTGGAGCCTGTTGCCGAAGGCGGTGGCCGCGAGGTGGTAGAGGTGGCCCGCGCCTTCAATGCCATGCGCGAGCGCATCAGCCGTTACCTGACCGAGCGCAGCCAGCTGTTCAGCGCCATTTCCCATGACCTGCGCACGCCGATCACGCGCCTGCGCCTGCGCGTCGAACTGCTCGATGACGAAAGCCTGCAGAGCAAGTTCGGCCGCGACCTGGACGACCTCGAGCTGCTGGTCAAAGGCGCGCTGCAATGCGTGAAGGACACCGACATCCACGAGAACATCGAGCCGGTGGACCTCAATTACCTGCTGCATTGCCTGGTCGAGCCCTACCTGGCACCGGCGGGCAAGGGTAGCGTGACCCTCGATGGTGGGGCCTGCGCGCCTTATCCGGGCAAGCCGCTGGCGCTGCGGCGCTGCATTGGCAACCTGATCGACAACGCGCTGAAGTACGGCGAGCGTGCCCACCTGCACATCGAGGACGACGGCGCGGCGTTCGTCCTGCATGTCGATGACGAGGGCCCGGGTGTGCCGGAGCAGCGCCTGGAACAGGTGTTCGAGCCACACTTCCGTCTGTCCGGGCAGCAGCAGGGCTATGGGCTGGGTCTGGGTATCGCGCGCAACATCGCCCACAGCCATGGCGGCGAGGTCAGCCTGCGCAACCTGCGCTGCGGCGGCCTGCGCGTGACCCTGCGCCTGCCGCGCACGCCGGAATGATGCCGAGGCGTCATGGCCATGGATCGAGCCCCAGCAGGCGACGTCCGTGGGTATCGAGTTCGGCGCGTGCAAAGTGCGTGCGCTCGTACTCGCGCGGGTCGCCGGGAAAGGGCGCGCCGGTCGGAGGCGTCTGCTCGGCCCAGGAGCGGATGCGCATGGCGCGCAGCGCTGGGTTGTCGTAGTCGGCGGGAAACATCGAGATGTACTGCGCGAGGCGCACGCGGTTGTGCGAATAGTTGGGACGTACGCCATGGGCCAGCAGGCTGTTGAAGATCAACAGGTCGCCTTTGTTCAGGCTGATGTTCTCGATAGGCCGTTGGCCGATGTCCGGTTTGAAGGGGTTGGCTCCTGTCGGTTGCTGCGCCCACCAGTCGTCGATCTCGGCGAACAGGCTGGGGACGCACTGGAAGCCGCCCACCTCGTCGTCCTGGGCCGCCAGCGAGAGCACGCCCTGGGCGGCGATGGGCAACGGCCTGCGGGATATGTCGACGTCGAAGTGGATGAAACCATCGGGGTCGCCGGTTGCGCGACTGGCCTTATTCGGCGGGTTGAGATTGGCGCGGTCAATGGCGACCCAGAGGTCTTCACGATCCCAGATATCGACGAAGGCATCGTAGATGCGCCGGCTCTGTCGGGTGTTCCACAGGCTCTGGTGGTGATAGACCTCGACCATGCCGGTATTGTTGAGCTCGGCCATGCGGTGTTCGCGGCGCTGGGGCGCATACCAGGTGGTGGGGTCGTCACGATCCATTTCCTGGAACTGCCAGAGCATGTCGACCACGGCATCGGCTTCTTCGTCGCTGACGGCCTTGGGCACGATGACATGGCCATTGTGCGTCCAGTGCCACCAGTCCTGTTCGTCAAGTACGCGCAGTGGCAGGCGCTTGCGCACATCGCGCAGGGGGATGGCGGCGTTCGTGGCGCCGGGGTGATCGCCGTGGCCGGGTGGCAGGTAGTGGTTCATATCGTGCTCCTCGTTCAATGAGCATGATCAGCCTAGCGAGACGAGCAGGCGGCGATTGCCGGACCTGGAGGCGCGAACCGATACGATTGTCGCGTGTGCTGCGCGACAACCTCGCGTGGGACGTAGAGTACCCAGTCTGTCGAGCCACTCGCGGCGCGAGTGGCAAGGGTGGAGGGAGAGGCGATGCGCGCATTTCTGGAAAGGATCACGCCTGAGGAAGGAGCGTCCTGGTCGCTGCTCCATCGACGACTGGAGGAGGGTATCCCCTTCGAGTGGCATCTCCACCCCGAGTATGAGCTGACGCTGACGCTCAACAGTCGTGGGCATCGCTATATCGGTGACGATATCGAAGCCTACGATGATGGCGATCTGGCTCTGGTGGGGCCGGGCATCGCCCATAGCTGGTGTTCGAGCGAGCGCCTCGACCCATCCCGTCCGCATATCGCCCTGGTGATCTGGTTTCGCCGCGAATGGCTGAGCGCCATGCTGGCGACGTTGCCCGAACTGAGGGACCTGGCGGGCCTGCTGGCGGATGCCGCGTGCGGCCTGAGTTTCGGCCCCGCCAGTCGCAGCCGTGCCCGGCCGCTGATTGAGGCGATGCCCGCGGCCGAGCCGGCCCATCGCCTGCTGCTGTTGCTCGAGGTGTTGCTGTTGCTATGCCGGGCGGATGACCGGACGCTGCTGAGCAATGTGCCGAGCCCGCGAGCGCAGCCCCTGCATGCCGATCCGCGCCTGCTGCGCGTGCTCGACGTCCTGCACCGTGACGTCGTCCGGCCGATCACCATCGCGGCGCTGGCGGAGCTGGCCTGTCTCAGTGTTTCCGCCTTGCATCGCATGTTCCATCGGCATTGCCGCATGAGCGTGATGCAGTACCTCACGCGTTTGCGCATCGGCCGCGCTTGCTCGCTGTTGATCGGGGGCGATCTGCCTGTCGCGCGGATCGCCGAGCAGGTCGGTTACGCCAACCTGTCACTGTTCAATCGTCAGTTCCTGGCACTCAAGGGCTGCACGCCCAGCGCTTTTCGGCGCCGTCATCGGCGCCCCGGTGCCCGGTACGCGGGGGGCTCCGCTGCTTCGTAACCAGTTGGTGACCTTTCTGCGTCCCTTTGTTACCTGCCCAGCCACCTGGCTGGTTAGCATGCGCCAATCTGCAGGCGCGATCTGCGCAGTTCACATCGACAAGAGGGTACTGCGGTCATGAATGCATTCGCATGTCTGGCAACTGCCGTTTCCATCCTGGCTCTGTCTCCTCTGGCCGCTGCTGGCGAAGTCGAAGTCCTGCACTGGTGGACCTCGGGTAGCGAAAAACGCGCCGCCGACACGCTCCAGGCGCGGGTCGAGCGCCAGGGCCACCGCTGGAAGGATTTCGCCGTCGCAGGGGGCGGCGGCGAGGCGGCCATGACCGTTCTGAAGACCCGCGCCGTTTCCGGCAATCCACCGGCCGCCGCGCAGATCAAGGGCCCGGACATCCAGCAGTGGGGCGAGTTGGGGCTGCTCAGCGAGGTGGATGGGGTGGCCACCCAGGGCAATTGGGACAGGCTGCTGGCGCCTGAAGTCGCCAGCATCATGAAATTCCAGGGCCATTACGTGGCCGTACCGCTCAACGTGCACCGGGTCAACTGGCTGTGGATCAACCCCGAGGTGTTCGCCAAGGCCGGCATCGAGCGGGCGCCGACCACCCTCGACGAGTTCTTTGCCGCCGCCGATACGCTCCAGGCCGCCGGCTTCATCGCCATCGCCCATGGTGGTCAGCCCTGGCAGGATGGCACGGTCTTCGAGAACCTGGCGCTGAGCGTGCTCGGCCCGCAGGCGTACCACAAGGCTTTCGTCGAACTGGACGCGACGACGCTGTCCGGCCAGGGAATGGTCGAGGTGTTCGAGACGCTGCAGAAGCTGCGTGGCTATATCGATGCCAACGCCGCCGGGCGCGACTGGAACACGGCTGCCGCGATGGTCATCGACGGCGAGGCTGGCATGCAGATCATGGGTGATTGGGTCAAGGGCGAATGGACAGCCGCCGGCAAGGTGGCCGGCAAGGACTACCAGTGCGTGGCCTTCCCCGGTACCCAGGGCAGCTTCGACTACAACATCGACTCGCTGGCCCTGTTCAAACTGGGCAATGCCGCCGATCGCGAGGCGCAGGAGGAACTGGCGCGGGTGATAATGAGCCCGGAGTTCCAGATCCTGTTCAGCCAGAACAAGGGCTCCATTCCGGTCTATCTGGATCTGGACGTGAGTGCGTTGGACAGCTGTGCCCAGGCCTCCATCGCGGACTTCAGGGAGGCTTCTGCCAGTGGCGGTCTGCAGCCCAGCCTGGCGCATCTGATGGCGGCGCCAGGCTATGTCCAGGGTGCGGTCTTTGACGTGGTCAGCAACTTCTTCGGTTCACCGTCCTCCGACCCGCAGAAAGCCGCGCTGCAACTGGCCAGCGCGATCAAGGCGCTGCATTGAATGTCGCTCACGAAACGCAGCGGGAGCTGGCTGTCCACGCCGCAGCACCTCGCCTGGCTGAATGACGAGGCCCAGCGCCTGCTGCCCTTCGCACGGGGCGCCAGGGTCGAGCAGGGCTTTGCCGCGCTCGATGCCCAGGGGCGTTTACCCGAGGGCGCGGTGGCCGAGCTGATTCACACCACGCGCATGACCCACTGTTTCGCCCTGGCGCATATCCAGGGCATTCCCGGCCATGCCGTGCTGGTCGACCATGGCCTGGCCGCACTGCGCGGTGCCCTGTGGGACGAGGCGCACGGCGGCTGGTTCGGCGATGCCACGCGCAGCGGCGGCAAGTCCGCCTACCTGCATGCCTTCGTGGCGCTGGCGGCCAGCTCCGCCCGGGTCGCTGGACGTCCTGCTGCCCAGGCACTGCTCGATGACGCCACCCGGATCATCGAGCGGCATTTCTGGAGCGAGGAGGAGGGCGTGCTGCGCGAGCACTTCGATCGCGACTGGCGTCACGAGGAGGCCTACCGTGGTGCCAACAGCAACATGCACGCCACCGAGGCCTTTCTCGCCCTGGCCGATGTCACCGGCAACGTGCGCTGGTTGCAGCGTGCACTGCGCATCGCCGAGCGCCTGATCCATCGGCACGCCGCCGCGTGCGGCTACCTGGTGGTCGAACACTTCGATGCGCACTGGCAGGCGCTGCCGGACTACAACATCGACAACCGCGCCGACCCCTTCCGCCCCTATGGCAGTACGCCTGGCCACGCCTTCGAGTGGGCACGCCTGCTGTTGCATCTGGAAGCGGCGCTGACCCGGGCCGGGCTCACTGCGCCCGACTGGCTGCTGGCCGATGCTCAGGGCCTGTTCGCCAGCGCCTGCCGTCATGCCTGGCAGGCTGACGGTACGCCGGGGCTGGTCTACAGCCTCGACTGGAATCAGCGGCCGGTAGTGCGCACCCGCCTGCACTGGGTGCATGCCGAAGCCGTTGCGGCTTCGGCTGCGCTGCTGCAGCGAAGCGGCGAGGCGACCTACGAGCACTGGTATCGACGCCTTTGGGCGTTCATCGCCGAGCATTTCATCGA
>CAMPIF010000282.1 GCA_946886245.1 Ectopseudomonas composti
ATGGTTCATCAGCGATCTGGCGATCCAGCACGCCGGGCTGGTCAGTGTGCCGCTGTATCCGTTGCAGGCGCCTGAACAGATTGCCTACGTGCTGGAGCACGCAGGCTGCAAGGTGATTGTGCTGGGCAAGCTGGATGAGCCGGACAAACTGGCCAGCGGCATCGCGCCGCACATCACCCGCATCGCCATGCCTTATCCGACCATGCCCGCCGCGCATCAATGGCAGACCTTGCTGTCGGCGCATGAGCCGCTGCTCGGCGCGCATCTGCAACGCGGCGAGGATCTGCTGTCGATCCTCTATACCTCCGGCACCACCGGGCAGCCCAAGGGCGTGATGCTCTCGGCCCATGCCATGGCGTTCTCTGCGGCCAACGCCACGGCGGAGCTGAGCATGACGCCGCAGGATCAATTCTTCTCCTACCTGCCGCTCTCGCACGCCGCCGAGCGTTTTCTGGTGGAGTTCAACAGCCTCTATTGCGGTGCTCCGGTGGCTTTCGTCGAGTCGCTGGAGACTTTCGCCAGCGACCTGCGTCAGGTGCGTCCGACCGTGTTCTTCTCGGTGCCACGACTGTGGACGCGCTTTCAGCAGGGCGTGCTGGAGAAACTGCCGGCACACAAGCTCGAGCGCCTGTTGCGTATCCCGCTGCTGGGGCGGCTGGTGGCGCGCAAGGTGCGCGCGGGGCTGGGGCTGGATCGCGCACGTATTCTGGTGTCCGGCGCGGCGGCGATTTCCACCGGGCTGCTGGAGTGGTATCGGCGCCTGGGCATGACCATCTGCGAGGGCTACGGCATGACCGAGCATTTCGCCTATGGCTGTTTCAATCGCCCCGGGCAGGTGCGCTTCGGCACCGTGGGCAGGCCTATGCCGCATCTGCAGGTGCGCATCGACGTCAGCGGCGAGATTCTGCTGCGCAGCGAGACCCTGATGCAGGGTTACTACCGTGAGCCTGAGAAAACCGAGGAAACGCTCAAGGATGGCTGGTTGCACACCGGGGATCGTGGCCAGCTGGACGAGGCGGGCTACCTGCGCATCACCGGGCGGGTGAAGGACATCTTCAAGACCAGCAAGGGCAAGTACGTGGCGCCTGCGCCCATCGAGGGTGAGATCGCCAAGAGCCATTGGGTCGAGCAGGTGTGCCTGATGGGCAGCAATCTCGATCAACCGCTGGCGCTGATCGAACTGTCGCCCGCCGCTCGCCAGCAGCCGCGCGAGTTGCTCGAACAGTCGTTGTCCGAGCATCTGCATGCAGTCAATCAACGGCTGGAGGCGCACGAACGTGTCAGTCATTTCTATCTGATCAGCGAGGCCTGGACGGTGGATAACGGCAGCATGACGCCAACCATGAAGATTCGCCGCAATGTGCTGGAAGTGCGGTATGCCAAGGCGCTGGCCAGCCTGTCTAGTGATGAGGTCGTCTGGGAGCGTTAATTCGTAGCCCGGATGCAATCCGGGAAGTGCAATCCCGGATTGCATCCGGGCTACGTCAAACAAGCCAATCTGGAGTCACCATGTCCGGCCCACTGTCTTCGCTGAAAATTCTCGACTTCTCCACGCTGCTGCCGGGGCCGTTCGCCTCGCTGCTGTTGGCCGATATGGGCGCAGAGGTACTGCGGGTGGAGTCGCCCACGCGCATGGATCTGGTGCGCGTGCTGCCGCCGCACGATGGCGGAACCTCCACCAGCCACGCCTACCTCAACCGCAACAAGCGCAGCATCGCCCTCGATCTCAAGCGACCCGAGGCGGTGGAGGTGGTCAGGCAACTGGTCAGCGAGTACGACATCGTGCTCGAGCAGTTTCGTCCCGGCGTGATGGACAAGCTGGGCGTCGGCTATGAAGCGCTCAAGGCGGTCAACCCACGGCTGATCTACGTGTCGATCACCGGTTACGGCCAGGGTGGGCCTTATCGTGATCGCGCCGGGCACGACATCAACTACCTGGCGCTGGCTGGTATCGCCAGCTACACCGGGCGCCGCGACAGCGGCCCGTTGCCGCTCGGCGTGCAGCTGGCCGATCTGGCTGGCGGCTCGCTGCATGGGGTGATCGGCCTGCTTGCGGCTGTGGTGCAGCGCCAGGTCACCGGTCAGGGGCAGCAGGTCGATGTGAGCATGACCGACTGCGCCTTCAGCCTGCATGGCATGGCGGGCGCAGGTTACCTCGGCGCCGACGTCGAGCCTGACATGGAAAACCAGGCGCTCAATGGTGGCAGCTTCTATGACTACTACCGCACGCGCGATGGCCGCTGGTTCTCCGTTGGCAGCCTGGAACCACAGTTCATGCAGCAGTTCTGCGCCGCCATTGGCCGCCCCGAACTGGCAGCACGCGGACTGTCACTCAAGCCCGAGGATCAACGCGCGCTCAAACGCGAGATCGAGATCGAGTTCGAGAAGCGCGACTTCGCGCAGTGGTGCGAAGTCTTCGCCGCGCTGGATGCCTGCGTCGAACCCATGTTGCCGCTATCCGAGGCGGTGCAGCATGCGCAGATCAAAGCCCGTGGACTGGTCGTCGAGGTGCCGCGCGAGGGCTTGCCCGCGCAATCTCAACTGGCTTGCCCGCTGAAGTTTTCCGAGGGCTTGGCGCCGCCCCGGCATGTCGGGGCAGCGGTTGGTGCGCATACCGCCGAGGTGCTGGCGGAGCTGGGCTACGACGCCGAGCGTATTGCTGCGCTGCGCGCGGCGCGTGTATTCGGTTGAAGCGGCCATGACGCCCGCATAGGATGTGCGCCTTTACCCATCAGGGCATCAGGTATGAAAGGAATCGCACGGATGGCGTCGAACGCCATGGGATGGATCTTGGTAATGGGCGTGTCCGGCGCCCTGGCACCCGTGCAGGCTGCTGACGATCCGGAGGATCCCTGCCAGCAGGGCAGCGCCATGGCAGCGTTCATGTGTCAGGGACCGGTCTGGAAGGCTGCCGAGCAGGAGCTGCAACGCACATACGATCGCCTGATGGCTTCGCTCAAGCAGGATGATCCGGCGCTTGCCGAAGACCTGCGCAATGCCCAGCGGCTGTGGATCAAACTGCGCGAACAGGATTGCAGTCTGTATGCCCGCAGCCGTGTGCAAGGCTCGCCCTGGACAGGGTTCTGGGAGTCGGAGTGCCACGCGGAGCAGGCACGTGCACGCAGTGCATGGCTGAAATCATTCGAAGGTTAGTCGAGATCGCTGTCGGTGTGTGGGCGCTCTCGATCACTCCTGGCGCTGCTCACCGCTGAAAGTCAGCGTCACCTTGCAGCGCCGGCAGTAGTAGCGGCGGCCCTTGGCGACCAGGGCGTGGCGCTGGGCCGAGAAGGGGAACTCGCTATCCGCGCAGCTACAACGATAGATGAATCGACTGACCTTGCGTCGCTCGACTTCGTAGCTGTGGCAACGATGTGGTGGCAGCTCGTAGACGCCGCGCATGATCAACTGCCATTCCTCACCATGCGGCTGAATGCGTGGTCCGAACAGTTGGTGGGCGACCATGTGAGCGACCTCGTGAGGCACCGTCTGGCGCAGGAAATCCTCATGATTGGCCCGGTACAGCTGCAAGTTGAAGCGCAGCTTGTTTTCCGTCAGGTGCGCGACGCCCGCCTTCTGCCCGCGTAGCTTGAAGCTGATTTCGGGGCGGGCAAAGCGTTGCTTGAAGAAGGTCTCGGCCTGCTGGTAGCAGGCTTCGACGCGGGCGTGAATCTGGTCGGGCATGGACAGGCGCAGGTGCAGGCTGAGCGTGGATTATGCCGCAAGCCGGCCGCCTGCGCAGGTATCACTCGTCTCCTGGCGCCTGCATTCGCTGTTCCTGCGTGCCGCGGCTCTGGTCCTGCTGCACCGTGCGCTGATACTCCGGCTCCAGGGTGTAGGTCCAGAACAGAATCAGGCTGACCAGAATGGTGACGATTGCCAGCAGCCCCACGCCAACCATCGAGGAGGCATAGAGGAAACCCTGCTGATTGTCGATGCGCATGAAGCGCGGCAGGCCGACATAGATCAGGTAGGTGGCATGGGCACAGGCCAGCAGCAGTACGCTGATTGCCAGCCAGCGTGCGGGGTAGAGCGCGGCGACACCAGCCAGGAAGAATGGCGTGCAGGCGTAGGCGATGAAGCCGATGCACTGGTTGAAGGTGGGCCTGGCCTCGAAGGTGCGCGACATGTAGCGCAGGAAGTAGCCCATGATGAAAACACCGACCAGCGTTGCCAGATACAGCAGCCCGCTCAGTTGCAGAGCGCTTGCGAGCTCCAAGCGAATGCGCTCGTCGCCGACCAGGCTCCAGCCCACCCAGTGGGTGCCGATGAACAGGCAAACTGCTGGCAGCAAGCTGAAAAGCAGCAGGTAGGGCAGGTAACTGGCGCTGTTGCGTTCCTCGTCCTGGCGAATGACCGTCCAGGCACGATCCGGGCGAGTGAGGAGGGTATAGAGGTTCGCATACATGGTGTGACCATCCGCTTGACTGCCTTTAAATCTCGGGCAGCCGGATGCGCGCAGGGTTCAACCCAAATTTCCCGGTGCAGGACGAGCAATGAAAAGGCCGCCCGAAGGCGGCCTGTGGGTTAGCTGCTAGTGACTATCAGTTGGTGTAGACCGGGCCGACGCCCATGCCCCAGAGAATGACCGAGCTGGCGATCATCGCCACCAGCACGACCAGGCCGACCGCCAGTACGGAACTGGAGAACATGAATCCTTCGTCATCAGGGATGTTCATGAAGGTCGGTATGCCGACATAGAGCAGATAAACGGTGTAGCAGATCGCGACCGTGCCCACGACCATGCCCAGCCACAGATGCGGATAGAGCGCTGCGAGACCTCCAATGAACAGCGGGGTGGCTGTATAGGCCGCGAATACGACGCACTGGCTCAGGCTGGGATTGGCGTCGTAGGTACGTGCCATCCAGTGGATGAAGGCGCCCATCACGGCTACCCCGGCGAGCATCGCCAGGTAGGACATGATGGTCATCACCATCGCACTGCCTTCGGTGAGCATGACCGGTGCTCGGTCACCAATCGCCCAGCCAACCTGGGTGGTGCCGATATAGGCTGAAATGGCGGGAATTGCCGCAAGAATCAGCACGTGAGTCAGGTACATGTGGCTGATGGATTCTTCCTCGCCACGGATTTCTTGCCATTCTTGATCGGGATGGGTGAAGAGCCCCCAAACGTGGTGGATCATGCCAGACACCTCCTCTTTCTTATGACGGTCGCCCCCCAGCGAACGCCCGGGGCGCGTGTACAGCGCCACCGGGTGTCGGGCCGAAATCTATGCGACCTTATGTCGCAGTATAGGCAGGGCCTTTCGCAGGCGTGGTGTCTGGCTTTAGAGCAAATCGCTCTCTAGACGTCAGCGGTAATAGCGCTCAAGAATTTCCATGGCCAGGTTTATCGACTGCAACCGCTCTGTGCTGCCGCCTCGGTCCGGATGGTGCTCGCTGACCATCTGTCGGTAGCGCAGCTTGATTCGTGGCAGGTCCAGTGTCCGTTCATTGGCCAGTTCGAACAGCTCAAGTGCTGCCTGCTTCTCTTCGCCGCCCTGCATGCGCGTCCAGAAGCTGGTGAGCAGACGCTCGACGTCGCGTTCGTCGGTATCCTGCAGATTGCTCATGTCCAGGTAGTAATCACGCAGTCCGTCGCGCTCACTGAGCGCTGCGTTGCCTGGCTGATAGGGCTGCAGGCGGATACACAGCGGGCTGATCTGCAACTGGTTGCTCTTCTCCTCCCATAGCTGCTCGCGCAGGCGATAAAGCGCGTTGAACACCAGAAAATGAGTGCGAAACAGCACCAGTTTGTCGGCCAGGGGCAGATTGGGGATATGGCCGCTGTGGCGGTCTTTCAATTGCTGGATCAGGGCGTATTCGGCAATGCCGTCCGGTGCGGCCTGCAGCAGTTGCAGTAGCTGCTCGGCGAGGTCCAGGCTGGGGTCGAGGTCGTCGTTCATCGGCCGAGACTAGCATTTCATTGCTATCGGGGTAGGGGCGCGGCGCCATTGTGCGTAAAATGTCGCGCTTTCGTTCCCACTCCCTCGGATTTCGACGCACCATGGGCACCCTTTCGGTCAACCAGAACAAACTGCAGAAGCGCATTCGCCGCCTGGCCGGCGAAGCCATCACCGACTTCAACATGATCGAGGACGGCGACAAGGTGATGGTCTGCCTGTCCGGCGGCAAGGACAGCT
>CAMPIF010000283.1 GCA_946886245.1 Ectopseudomonas composti
ATCAATGATGGTCGCATCCTGGGATCGGCTGGATTTATCGTCACGCCATTCGCCATCCAATAACAACGAGGTGCGTCATGCGTGAAGTGGTGATCGTCGACAGCGTCCGGACCGGCCTGGCCAAGTCCTTCCGCGGCAAGTTCAACATGACCCGGCCGGACGACATGGCCGCCCATTGCGTCGATGCGCTGCTGGTGCGCAACGGCATCGACCCGAAACGGGTCGATGACTGCATCGTCGGTGCCGGTTCCAACGAGGGTGCGCAAGGCATGAACATCGGCCGCAATGTCGCCGTGCTCTCGCGTCTGGGCAATCCGGTGGCGGGCATGACCCTCAACCGCTTCTGCTCCTCGGGCCTGCAGGCTATCGCCATCGCCGCCAACCAGGTGGCGTCCGGCTGCAGCGAGATCATCGTCGCCGGCGGCGTCGAGTCCATCACCATGACCCTGAAAAGCATGAACATGGACAACCTGTTCAACCCGCTGCTGCAGCAGGAAAACCCTGGCATCTACTACCCCATGGGCAAGACCGCCGAGATCGTCGCCAAGCGCTACGGCATCACCCGCGAAGCCCAGGACGCCTACGCCCTGCAGAGCCAGCAGCGCACCGCGCGGGCTCAGGCAGAAGGTCTGTTCGCTGACGAAATCGTGCCGATGACGGTGCAGTATCTGGTCGAAGACAAGACCACTGGCGAGAAGAAGATCGTCGATGGCGTGGTCGAGGCCGATGATTGCAACCGCCCGGACACCACCCTGCAATCCCTGGCCAAGCTGCAACCGGCGTTCGACCCGGCTGGCAGTGTGACGGCCGGCAACGCCTCGCAACTGTCCGACGGCGCTTCAATGACCCTGGTGATGAGCCTGGAAAAAGCGCTGGAGCTGGGTCTCAAGCCAAAAGCCTATTTCCGCGGTTTCACCGTGGCCGGTTGCGAGCCGGACGAGATGGGCATCGGCCCGCTGTTCTCGGTGCCCAAGCTGCTCAAGGCCAAGGGCCTGAGCGTGGCCGACATCGACCTGTGGGAGCTCAACGAAGCCTTCGCCTCGCAGTGCCTGTACTGCCGCGACACGCTCGAGATCGACAACGAGAAATACAACGTCAATGGCGGCTCCATCTCCATCGGCCATCCATTCGGCATGACCGGCTCGCGCCAGGTCGGCCACCTGGTACGCGAGCTCCAGCGCCGCGAGCTGCGCTACGGCATCGTCACCATGTGCGTGGGCGGTGGCATGGGCGCCAGCGGGTTGTTCGAGGCGTATCGCGGCTAATCGTAGGGTGCGCCGCGCGCACCACCGGCAATACGCATCGCATGAGCGAACCACGGTACGCACGGCGCACCCTGCGGGAGGCATGGTCACCCTGTGCGTGGGCGGCGGCGGGTTGTTCGAGGCGTATCGCGGCTAAAGTAGGGTGCGCCGCGCGCACCACCGGCAACACGCATCGCATGAATGAACCACGGTGCGCACGGCGCACCCTACGGGAGACATCGTCACCCTGTGCGTGGGCGGCGGGTTGTTCGAGGCGTATCGCGGCTAATCGTAGGGTGCGCCGCGCGCACCACCGGCAGCACGCATCGCATGAGCGAACCACGCTGCGCACGGCGCACCCTAGGGTTTGAACGGTGCGCTGTTTATACTCGCGCTCTGCCCTGTGGACGGAGCACCTGCCGATGCCCTTTGTCGAACACCTGATCGCCTTCACTCTGGCGGCCACGTTGCTGACCCTGACGCCGGGGATCGATACGGCGCTGGTGCTGCGCACCGCTGCAGTCGAGGGCCGGCAGCAGGCGTTTCGCGCAGCACTGGGCATCAATGCCGGTTGCCTGCTCTGGGGCGCGGCGGTGGCCTTCGGCCTCGGTGCGCTGCTGGCGGTTTCCGAACTCGGCTACAACCTCCTCAAGTATTGCGGTGCGGCTTATCTGGCCTGGCTCGGGCTGAACTTGCTGCTGCGTCCGCGTACCTCGCTGGCGCCTGCGCAGGCGAGCGGCACAGCCGACGCCAACTGGTTCCTGCGCGGCCTCCTGGGCAACGTGCTCAACCCCAAGGTGGGGATTTTCTACGTCTCCTTCCTGCCGCAGTTCATTCCGCAGGGGCAGCCGCTGATCACCTGGACATTCGCTCTGGTAGGCATCCATGTCGCGCTCAGCCTGGTCTGGGCGCTGCTGCTGATCGGTGCCACCCAGCCACTCGGCCACTGGCTGCGGCGTGCGGCGGTGATCAAGTGGATGGATCGCAGCACGGGGCTGATCTTCGTCCTGTTCGCTGCGCGTCTGGCCTTGAGTCGGCGCTGACTCTGGACGCGGCCTCGTCATGAGGTACGCTGCGCCGACGCAACGAAGAACCAGGCGGTGACGATGGATCGGTTTCAGGAAATGAGGGTGCTGCTGGCAGTGACCGAGGCCGAGAGCTTCGCCGGTGGCGCCAAGCTGCTGGGTATTTCGCCGCCCAGCGTGACCCGCGCCGTCGCGGCGCTGGAGGCACGCCTGGGCACGCTGCTGCTGGCGCGCAGCACGCGCAGCCTGCGCCTGACCGAAGCCGGCCAGCGTTATGTCGAGGACTGCCGGCGCATCCTGCTGGAGCTGGAAGAGGCCGAGGAACTGGCCGCCGGCGGCAGCGTGCGCCCGCGCGGGCGGCTCACCGTGACGGCGCCGGTGATGTTCGGCGAACTGTTTCTGATCCCGCGCATCGCCCAGTACCTCGACACCCACCCGGACGTGGAGGTCAATGCGCTGCTGGTCGACCGCGTGGTGAACATGATGGAGGAGGGCATCGACGTGGCCGTGCGCATCGGCTCGTTGCCCGAGGGCGATCACCCGGCGTTGCAGGTCGGGCAGATTCGCCCGGTGGTGTGCGCCTCGCCAGATTTTCTCGACCGCGTCGGGCGTCCGCGCCACCCGGATGAGTTGCGCGCTGCCCCCATCGTCATGTCCAGCGCCAGCACCCTGCTGTCGCACTGGCAGTTCGTCGGCGCGGACGGCCCGTTCGGCTTCATGCCGCAGCCACGCTTCACCGTCAGTTCCAACCAGGCGGCGATCAGCGTGGCGCGCTTGGGTTGGGGCTATACCCGCGTGCTGTCCTACCAGGTGGCAGCCGCAGTGGCGCGTGGCGAGATCGAGCTGGTGCTCGAGGCCTTCGAACCGCCGGCCTTGCCGGTGCACATCATTCACCAGGGCGGTCGCCAGGTCTCGGCCAAGGTGCGTACCTTCGTCGACCACTGCGCTGCCAGTTTTCGTGCCGACCCGGCGCTGCGTGCGGCCGGTGCAGCGCCTGTTTCATGAACGCTCACCGCGAGATGCAGGTGTTTCTCGCCGTGGCCCAGGCGGGCAGCCTGGCGGCGGCTGCTCGGCAGTTGCAGCTGTCGCAGGCCACGGTGATGCGGACCGTTGCAGCGCTGGAGAACCGCCTGGACAGCACCTTGCTGCTGCGCGGGCCGCGCGGTGTGAGCCTGAGCGCGGCGGGTGCGGCGTTCGCCGATAGCTGCCAGCGCATCCTGCGGCGGGTGGAGGAGGCCGAGCGCTCCGTGACCGGTCTGCACGCCAGTCCCGCCGGACAGCTCAATCTGGCCTTGCCGCTGCTGATGACGCATCAGGTGCTGACGCCCATCGCCGTCGACTACCTGGCGGAATTTCCCGACGTGAGCCTGGCCACCCTGGCGCGCGAAGAACCGCCGAGGTTGCTGGAGGAGGGCATCGACCTGGCCGTGGTGGTCGGCCATCTACCCAGTTCGTCCGGTTTTGCCGTGCCGTTGGGTTGGGCGCGGCCGCTGGTCTGTGCAGCGCCGGCCTATCTGCAGCGCTGGGGCTGGCCGGCCAACCCGCAGGCCTTGCTCGCGCACCGCACCATCGCCCGTTCTTCGACCGGCCACGCGGGGCAATGGCGCTTTGCCGACGGCGCGGTGAAGCTCGCCCCGCGATTGACCTGCAGCACGCCGCAGGCCGCGATCCGCGCAGCGCTCGCCGGTTTTGGCCTGACCCGCTGCCTGAGCTACGAGGCCTATGAGGAGTTGCACAGCGGGCAATTGCAGACGGTGCTGGAAAACTTCGCCGCAGCGCCCGTGCCGGTGCAGCTGTACTACCGTGAAGGGCGCCGGGCAGCGGCGCGGGTACGCAGCTTCCTCGACTTCGCCGTGCCGCGTCTGCGCGCCCATCCGGCGTTTCAGGCTTGATGTGAGGTGATTGCAGAAAGTGAAATAGTGGATTGTTCTGTGTGGTGATTCTTCTTGGGTTTGGATAGGGCGAAGATGCCCCCATCGTCGCGAAGACAAGCTGTCTCGCGGTGACCTTATCCAATCACGCTCGAAGGAGTCATCGCCATGTCCCGTCCCGCCATCAAGCTGTACAACTTTCCGCGCTCTGGCCACGCCCACCGCGCCGAGCTGATGCTGTCGCTGCTGCAACTGCCCACCGAGCTGATCTTCGTCGATCTGGCCAAGGGCGAGCACAAGACGCCGGCGTTTCTGGCCATCAACCCCTTCGGCCAGGTACCGGCGATCGATGACGGCGGCACCATCATCAGCGATTCCAACGCCATCCTCGTCTACCTGGCCAAGCGCTACGGTAATGACGACTGGCTGCCGCAAGACCCCGCCGCCGCCGCTCGCGTACAGCGCTGGTTGTCCGTGGCCGCGGGTCCGGTGGCTTTCGGCCCTGCTGCCGCGCGCTTGGTTACCGTGTTCGGCTACTCGTTCAACACCGAAGAAGTGATCAACCGCGCTCATGCGCTGTTCACCGTGATGGAAGGCGAGTTGGGCGAGACCCCGTTCCTCACCGGTGACAAGCCGAGCATCGCCGACGTCGCCAACTACTCCTACATCGCTCATGCGCCGGAGGGCAACGTCTCGCTGGAGCCCTATCCGAACATCCGTGCCTGGCTGGCACGCATCGAGGCATTGCCGGGCTTCGTGCCGATGCCGCGTACCGCCGCCGGGCTGCAAGCCTGAGTCACCGATAGCTGCCGGGATCGCCCGGCGGCTTCTTTCGCGGAGGGCAGAACATGCAACAGCTCCCCAGCCATCGGCACTCGCCCTGGCATGCCGGTGAAAAGCAACTGCAGGAAAAGGTCGGCGTCGGCGAACGCATGGAAGTGCTCGGACAGAAGGTGATCCGCGACTACATGCCGGATCAGCATCGTGAGTTCTACCATCAACTGCCCTTCATGATCGCCGCTTCGGTGGATGGCAGCGGCCAGCCCTGGGCCACGTTGATCGAAGGCGAAGAAGGGTTCGTCACCTCGCCCGATCCCCGTCATCTGTCGTTCGACCTCGCCGCCATGGCGCTCGACCCGCTCGATCCGGCCACGCCCGGTCTGGGCAGCGGCGAGGCCATCGGCCTGCTTGGCATCGAACTGCATACCCGGCGACGCAACCGCATCAATGGGCATATCCGTCAGGCCTCGGCGCAGCGTCTGGACATCACCGTGGAGCACTCCTACGGCAATTGCCCGCAGTACATCCAGTTGCGCCAGTACCGACGTGTGCCCGAGCGCGGCGTCGAGCGCTTCGATGCGAGCGAACTGGATGCCCGCAGCACCGAGATGATCCACAGCGCCGACACCTTCTTCGTTGCCAGTTACGTCGAGCACGACGATGGCCAGCGCTCGGTGGACGTCTCCCACCGTGGTGGGCGCGCCGGCTTCGTGCGGGTGGAGGGCAACCGCCTGACCATTCCCGATTACGCCGGCAACCTGTTCTTCAACACCCTGGGCAATCTCAGCGTCAATCCGCGCGCCGGCCTGCTGTTCGTCGACTTCACCTCGGGCGACGTGTTGCAACTGGCTGGCCGCGCCGAGATCATCCTCGACAGCCCGCTGATCAACCTCTTCGAAGGCGCTGAGCGACTGTGGACCTTCGACGTCGAGCAGGTGGTACTGCGCCCGGCGGCGGCCTCGCTACGTTGGGCCTTCGAGGAATATGCGCCGACCAGCCTGATGACCGGCACCTGGGCAGAAACCGATGCGCGCCTGCGCGAGCGTGAGCAGCGCAATCAGTGGCAGCGCTGGCGTGTGCAGCGCCAGCAGCAGGAGAGCACCGATATCCGCTCGTTCGTGCTGGCGCCGGAGCAGGGCGCTGCACCGCGCTTCGCCGCCGGTCAGCACCTGCCGATACGCATCACCACCGCCACGGGCGACACCCTGC
>CAMPIF010000284.1 GCA_946886245.1 Ectopseudomonas composti
GATGATCGACAGCGCGCGGCGCCTGTCCGAAGCGGATCGCTTCGTGCGCAGTGGCGCCTGGAGCAGCACCACGGGCTTCCCGCTGGCGCGTCGGGTCAGCGGCAAGCGCCTGGGCATCGTCGGCCTCGGCCGCATCGGTGAAGCAGTAGCCATGCGCGCCTCGGGGTTCTCCATGCCGGTGCGTTACCACAACCGCCGTGCGGTCGAGGGCAGCGCTTATCAGCACGAGCCCGATCTGCTGGCACTGGCGCGCTGGGCAGACTTCCTGGTGCTGACCTGCCCGGGCGGCAAGGCCACCCATCACCTGATCAACGCCGAGGTGCTCGAAGCGCTGGGGCCTGATGGCTTCCTGATCAACGTGGCGCGCGGTTCGGTGGTCGATGAAGACGCATTGATCAAGGCGTTGCAGCAGAAGGTGATCGGTGGCGCCGGGCTGGACGTCTTCGAGCGCGAGCCTCAGGTACCGACCGAATTGCGCGAACTGGACAACGTGGTGCTGCTGCCGCATATCGGCAGCGCCAGCGTCGAGACCCGCCAGCAGATGGCCGATCTGGTGCTGGACAACCTGCGCGCCTTCATCGCCACCGGCAGGTTATTGACTCCGTTGTAGGGCGCGTGCAACCCGCCAATCAAGGCGGCGGGTTTCACCCGCCCTACGGCTTCGCGTGTATTCATGAAAGGCCGCTGAATACGCCGGGCGGCATCTGCAGCCTGGCCTATCGTTACATCGCCACAAGCGCTGTAATCGTTTTCTAACTCACTGCCGCATCCCCGGCGCACCACAAGTGCGCCGTTTTTTCACCTGTGCGCTGATGTCGCTGCCTCTTGCCCTGTAAACTGTGACGTTTTCCGCAGGCAAGGACTCTCACCGTGCAGTCGGTCATCTCCATTTCGCAACTGAACAAGATCTATGCGTCCGGGCACCCGGCCCTGCAGGGCATCGACCTGGACATTCGCCAGGGCGAGATCTTCGCCTTGCTCGGCCCCAACGGCGCGGGCAAGACCACCCTGATCAGCATCATCTGCGGCATCGTCAATCCGGGCGAAGGCCGGGTGCTGGTGGCTGGCCACGACATCGTCCGTGACTACCGCGCGGCCCGCTCGCAGATCGGCCTGGTGCCGCAGGAGCTGGTCAGCGACGTGTTCGAAACCGTCTGGGCGACGGTCAAGTTCAGCCGTGGGCTGTTCGGCAAGAAACCCGATCCGGCCTATCTGGAGCAACTGCTCAAGGACCTGTCGCTGTGGGACAAGCGGGACGCCAAGATCATGGACCTGTCCGGCGGCATGAAGCGCCGGGTGATGATCGCCAAGGCTCTCTCGCACGAGCCGCAGATTCTCTTCCTCGACGAGCCCACCGCCGGTGTCGACGTCGAGCTGCGCCGCGACATGTGGAACATGGTGCGGCGCCTGCGCGAGCGCGGTGTGACCATCATCCTGACCACCCACTACATCGAGGAGGCCGAGGAAATGGCCGACCGCATCGGGGTGATCAGCAAGGGCCGGATCATCCTGGTGGAAGACAAGCAGGTGCTGATGCACAAGCTGGGCAAGAAGCAGCTGACCCTGCACCTGCAGCAGCCGTTGTCCTGCGTACCGGCCGAGCTGGCGCGCTATGGTCTGGAGCTGGTGGATCAGGGGCATGCGCTGGTGTTCACCTTCGATGCCCAGCACGAGAACACCGGCATCGCCGAACTGCTGCGTGAACTCGCCCAGCACGGCATCGACTTCAAGGACCTGCAGTCGAGCCAGAGTTCGCTGGAGGAAATTTTCGTTTCATTGCTGGAGGAGTCGCGCGCATGAACCTGTATGCCATCAAGGCCATCTACCTGTTCGAGCTGGCGCGCACCTGGCGCACCCTGCTGCAGAGCATTGCCACGCCAGTGATCAGTACCTCGCTGTACTTCGTGGTATTCGGTTCGGCCATCGGTTCGAGCATGACCCAGGTGCAGGGCGTGAGTTACGGCGCCTTCATCATTCCGGGTCTGATCATGCTGGCGCTGCTGACCGAGAGCATTTCCAACGCCTCGTTCGGCATCTACATGCCCAAGTACTCCGGGAGCATCTACGAGCTGCTGTCGGCACCGGTGTCCTACCTGGAGATATTGATCGGCTATGTCGGCGCGGCGGCGACCAAGTCGGTGATCCTTGGTCTCATCATCCTGCTCACGGCGCGACTTTTCGTCGATTTCGAGATTCAGCATCCCATCTGGATGGCGGCGTTTCTGGTGCTGACGGCGCTGACCTTCAGCCTGTTCGGCTTCATCATCGGCGTGTGGGCCGATGGCTGGGAGAAGCTGCAGATCGTCCCGGCGCTGATCGTCACGCCGCTGACCTTCCTGGGCGGCGCCTTCTATTCGATCAGCATGCTGCCGCCGGCCTGGCAGACGGTGACCCTGTTCAACCCGGTGGTGTACCTGATCAGCGCATTCCGCTGGAGCTTCTACGGCGTGTCCGACGTCAACGTCGGGGTCAGCCTGGCGATGGTGCTGGGCTTTCTGGCGCTGTGCATCTTGCTGGTGGGCTGGATCTTCAAGACCGGTTACCGGCTCAAGAGCTGAGGTACGCGGGGATATCGTAGGGCATACCGGGCGGCGATCCGTTCGCGAAGCAGTACGCCGTTGGATTTGTGGGGCGACGAAGGCCGGCGGACTGTTCGCTGCGCTCCTGAGTCCGCCCTGCGAGCTGAACGAGAGGGCGGCATTCGCGGCTGAAGCCGCTCCTACGCTCGACTAAGGTCGTGCACGCCTCAAACTGTAGGAGCGGCTTCAGCCGCGAAACGAGGGAGCGGGGGCATCATGCCCCCTTGTTCATTCTCAGCCTGTAGGGCGGGTGAAACCCGCCATGAGCCGGTGGCGGGTTGCACCCGCCCTACGGATCTAAAACCCCTCCCGCAGGAGCTGGGTCTTGCGCGGCTTCCTCACTTCACCCGCAATTCACACTCGAAGGTTTCCGCCGGCGGTACGTTCGGCTCCCAGGGTTGCTGGTAGGTCAGCAGCAGGCGGCCTTCGCCCGCTTCGCGAGCGCTGAAGCGCCAGGTGGAAATGCCGCCAGCACCCACCAGCCCGGCGTCTTCCGGATTGCTGTACACCTCCGGGCCAAGACTTTGCAGCACGTTCGCCGCGCCATCACGGACTTCCCAGCGAAAGCCGGTGGTGGGGTTGCTGGGCAGGCTGAGAATCAGTTGCTGGCCCTTGTTCAGCGTCAGCGGACACTGCCGGTCCTTCTTCAATTCCAGCGTGCCGGATTGATGGGCGCAGGCCGTGAGCAGGGCCAGGGCGGGCAGGGTAAGCAGGCGCAAGGTGGCGTGCATGACGAACTCCAGTCGAACAGAAAACGGGCTCAGCATAGCCGCACCGGGGTGCGGCACGCGAGCCGTAGGGCGCGCCGTGCGCACCTCGGTCAGTCGAACAACACCTTGGCCACGTCGCCATAGCGTTTGGCAAAGTGCACGGTCAGGCCTTCCTTGAGGTAGTCCGGCAGTTCCTCGTAGCTGCCACGGTTGGCCTCCGGCAGGATCAGTTCAAAGATCTTCTGCCGGCGCGCCGCGATCACCTTCTCGCGCACGCCGCCGATGGGCAGCACCTGGCCAGTCAGGGTCAGTTCGCCAGTCATGGCCACGCCCTTCTTCGGCGCCTGGTTGCGTGCCAGGGAGAGCAGGGCGCTGGCCATGGTGATGCCGGCGCTGGGGCCGTCCTTGGGGGTGGCGCCTTCCGGCACGTGCAGGTGAACGAAGGCCTGGTCGAAGAACGTCGGATCGCCACCGAACTGCTTGAGGTGCGAGCTGACGTAGCTGTAGGCGATTTCCGCCGACTCCTTCATCACCTCGCCGAGCTGGCCGGTGAGCTTGAAGCCGCGATTGAGCGTGTGGATGCGCGTCGCCTCGATCGGCAGGGTGGCGCCGCCCATGCTGGTCCAGGCCAGCCCGGTGATCACCCCGGTGCCGGCCAATACCCGCTCGTTGCGGAACACCGGCATGCCCAGCGCTTGCTCCAGGTCCTTGGCGCCGATGCGAATCTTCGCCTCGGGATCTTCCAGCAACTTCACCACCGACTTGCGCACCAGCTTGCCCAGCTGTTTCTCCAGCTGACGCACGCCGGCTTCGCGGGCGTAGCCCTCGATCACCGCGCGCAGCGCCGCGTCGCTGATGGACAGGCGCGCTTTCGGCACACCGGCCTTTTCCAGTTGCTTGGGCCACAGGTGGCGCTTGGCGATGGCGAGTTTTTCCTCGGTGATGTAGCCGGACAGGCGGATCACTTCCATGCGGTCGAGCAACGGCCCGGGGATGGAGTCGAGGGTGTTGGCGGTGCAGACGAACAGCACTTTGGACAGGTCCAGGCGCAGGTCCAGGTAGTGGTCGAGGAATTCGACGTTCTGCTCCGGGTCCAGCGTTTCCAGCAGCGCCGAGGCGGGGTCGCCCTGGTAGCTGGTGCCCATCTTGTCGATCTCGTCGAGCATGATCACCGGGTTCATCACCTCGGCTTCCTTCAGCGCCTGCACCAGCTTGCCGGGCATGGCGCCGATGTAGGTGCGGCGATGGCCCTTGATCTCCGCCTCGTCGCGCATGCCGCCTACCGAGAAACGGTAGAACGGCCGGCCGAGGGATTCGGCGATGGACTTGCCGATGCTGGTCTTGCCCACACCGGGCGGGCCGACCAGCAGCACGATGGAACCGGCGATCTCGCCCTTGAAGGCGCCGACGGCGAGGAACTCGGTGATGCGCTGCTTGATGTCGTCCATGCCGGCGTGGTGCTTGTCCAGCACCTTGCGCGCGCGGCCCAGGTCGAGCTTGTCCTGGCCCTGCACACCCCAGGGCAGGGCGGTGGCCCAATCCAGGTAGTTGCGCGTGACGGCGTACTCGGGCGAGCCGGTCTCGAGGATCGACAGCTTGTTCAGCTCCTCGTCGATGCGCTTCTGCGCCGGCGCTGGCAGGGTCTTGCCTTCGAGGCGGGCAAGAAATTCCTCGCGATCCGCGCTCTTGTCGTCCTTGCTGATGCCCAGCTCCTGCTGGATCAGCTTGAGCTGCTCCTTGAGGAAGAATTCGCGCTGGCGTTCGCCGATCTGCTTGTTCACCTCGGCCGACAGCTCTTTCTGCAGGCGGCCGACCTCGACCTCCTTGCGCAGCAGCGGCAGCACCTTCTCCATGCGCTTGAGCATGGGCACGGTGTCCAGCACTTCCTGCAGCTCATGGCCGGAGGCGGTGGTCAGGGCAGCGGCGAAATCAGTGAGCGGCGAGGGCTCGTTGGGACTGAAGCGATTGAGGTAGTTCTTCAGCTCCTCGCTATACAGCGGGTTGAGCGGCAGCAGCTCCTTGATCGCGTTGATCAGCGCCATGCCGTAGGCCTTGACCTCGTCACGCGGGTCGGCCGGCGGCTGGGGATATTCGACTTCGGCCAGGTACGGACCGCGACGGCTCAGCCAGCCGCGAATACGCACGCGGGTCAGGCCCTGGGCGACGAACTGCAGCTTGCCGCCTTCCTCGCTGACGTGGTGTACACGCACCAGGGTGCCGTGCTCGGGCAGGCTGTCCAGGTCGAACTCGCCGTTCTCATCCGGTGGGTTGTCGACGAAGAACACCGCCAGGCACTTGTGCTCGGTGTTGTCCACGCGCTTGAGCGTGCGCCCCCAGGGGTGCTCGTTGACGATCACCGGCAACACCTGCGCGGGGAAGAACGGGCGGTTGTTGATGGGGATGATGTAGAGCTTGTCCGGCAGCCTTTGTGCGGGCAGTACCAGGCCGGTGGTGGATTGCACGTCGTCGTCGACAGCGTCGGAGTGGATGTCCTGATCGTTCATGGAGCACCTTTGCTTGCACGTTGGTTGCTACATGGGGCGACCTCGGGATTTTTTCAACGTTTCAGTCGAGGCTCAGGCGAATGCCCTGCAGGCGCTGTTCGATCAGTGGGGTGAGCAGGGCGAAGCACTCGCCGGGCGCCAGGCGAATCTGCGCCGGCTCGATCAGATCAGTCTGCAGGCGTTCGATCAGCGCGAGCAGATGCGCGTCCTGCTCCTGATCGAGCATGCGCTTGCAGAGAAAGCGCAGTTGCATCTGCAGGCCGGGCGGGCAGCGCTCGTGATTGGCCGCGCGCACCGCCAGGCCACGCAGCCTGGCGA
>CAMPIF010000285.1 GCA_946886245.1 Ectopseudomonas composti
ACCTGGGCGTGGCAGCGATGATGTTCGCCGTGGCAGCGCAACTGATCCTGGGTGCGTTGTAAGGTTCGCAGTCGCGCATAATGCGCCTGGCCTATTACGCCAGGAGCAACAATGGATACCCTGCATGCGATGCGCGTGTTCGTTCAGGTGGTCGAGCGCGGCAGCTTTACCGCTGCCGCCCAGACGCTGGATCTGTCCACCGCGCAGGTATCGCGACTGATCACCGACCTGGAACAACACCTGCAGGCGCGCCTGCTGCAGCGCACCACGCGGCGCCTGGCGCTGACCGAAACCGGCGAACGCTATCTGGAGCGCTGCCGGCAGATTCTTGGCCAGATCGACGAAGCCGACGCCGAGGCGCGCGGCGCGCATCACACCCCCAGCGGTCGCCTGCGCGTGCACACCATGACCGGCCTCGGCCTGCAGCACCTGACGCCATTGATCGCCCGCTACGCCGAGCGTTATCCACAGGTGGTGGTAGAGCTCACGCTGGCGCAACGCACCCCGGATCTGCTCGAAGACGGCCACGACGTGACCGTCGCCTTCGCCCGCGACCTGCCGGACTCGCAGCTGGTCGCGCAACGCCTGGGTCCGGTCTACAGCGTGCTCTGCGCCGCCCCCAGCTACCTGGCTCAGCATGGCATCCCGCAGCAGCCGAGCGATCTGCAGCAGCACCGCTACCTGCGCCTGACCGACCCGCTGTACCGTGGCCAATGGGATTTCGGTGACGAACAACTGGAGGCCCTGCCGGCCGAGTGCTTCCAGGTCAACGTCGCCGAAGCGCTGGTCAAGGCGGCCCAGGCCGGCATGGGTTTCTGCCTGCTGCCCTCGTTCGTCGCCAGCCAGCCGCTGCGTGAAGGACGCCTGCTGCGCATCCTGCCGCAGCACCGCCTGCGCGCCCTGAACATCTATGCGATGTATCCGTCGCGACGCTTTCTCGATGCCAAGACCCGCACCTGGGTGGAGTTTCTCAAAGCCGAACTGCCACCGCTGCTGCGCGGTGACGAAGCGGTACTGGATGACGCGCAATACTGGGCTACGCCTGCAGGATTGTTGCGCGAAAGGTAAGGGTCATTCACCCGAAGCGCGCTTTTTCGCACCTCGATGCCTCACTAGGATGACTTCGAACCCACGAAGAATCCCAAGAGGATCGCCCCAATGAAAAACCTTCTCACTGCCACTGTCCTGTCCCTTTCCACTCTGCTGGCCGCCCAAGCCTGCTTCGCCGAAGAGTCGGCGGCCTTCGTCGCTCATCAACAGGCCCATCAGCAACAGCCGCACGCAACAGCCACCCAGCAGGCGCAAACCGCGAGCACGCAGAACAGCGATCAGCACGGTTGAACCAGAGCTTACCTGGCGCCGGCCGCGCTCCTGACCGGCGTCCCTCGGGCCGCTGAAACGGCCCTTTTTCCTGCATCGAGGCCATCATGAAACCTATTGCCTGCCTGCTCGCTCTGGGCTGCGCCACTACCCTGGCACATGCCGAAACGCCCGAGCACTACCATTACGGCATGCGGCTGGATATCGCCAAGGTCATCAGTCAGACCCTGCCGCAAGGTTGCCAAGCGGGTGAAGCCCGTATGGTCTATCTGGACTCCAACGGTGAGCAGCACACCCTGATCTACCAGCGCATCGGCGAAGACTGCCGCTACTGATCCGCGCCAGGCGCTGCTCGGCGCCTGCAATCCGTCACCTCGCACCACTCTTCCCATATCGGCGGTCTACCCTGATCAATAGGCAGCACCTTGTCGGCGATCGGGTAGCACCCAGGTTGCACCCCAGAAACGTACAGCGCCCCTAAGCACGCTCTGGCTTTGCTCATCAAGGGCCGGACCAGTCGCTCTCAGGCTGTAAAAACACCGAGAAGATATCGAGAGATTAGACGTTCGTCGGCCCAGGATAATTATTGGTTGCACCTGGTTGCACCACACATATTCTCGGGTTTAATCTCCCGCAGCTTTTTTGTTGCCCGCCATCCATGGCGGCAGCCCCTGGGGCCGTCGCAAGCGACGCCAGAAACTGCTCCAGGCAGTTTCACCCTGTACAACCGACAAAAACAGGACACACCTATGGCCACCACCACGCTTGGCGTAAAACTCGACGATGCCACCCGCGAGCGCCTGAAAAAGGCTGCTGCGCAGATCGACCGCACCCCGCACTGGATGATCAAGCAGGCGATCTTCAATTATCTGGAGCAAGTCGAGAGTGGCCTGACGCCCGCCGAGCATGCCGGCCTGGCTGCCGCTGCCGGTGAAGAAGCGCTGGAGTCGCTGACCGAGCAGGGCCTGCAGGTGTTCCTCGATTTCGCCGAGAGCATCCTGCCGCAGTCGGTGCTGCGCGCCGCTATCACCAGCGCCTATCGCCGCCCGGAAACCGAAGTGGTGCCGATGCTGCTGGAGCAGGCGCGCCTGAACAAGGAGCAGGCCGAGGCCTCGCAGAAGCTGGCCCTGGGCATCGCCGAGAAGCTGCGTAACCAGAAGAACGCCAGCGGCCGCCAGGGCCTGGTGCAGGGCCTGCTGCAGGAGTTCTCGCTGTCGTCGCAGGAAGGCGTGGCGCTGATGTGCCTGGCCGAAGCCCTGCTGCGCATTCCCGACAAGGCCACCCGCGATGCGCTGATCCGCGACAAGATAGCCAACGGCAACTGGAGCCAGCACCTGGGCCAGAGCCCGTCGATGTTCGTCAATGCGGCGAGCTGGGGCCTGCTGATCACCGGCAAGCTGGTGTCGACCCACACCGAAGCCGGCATGACCTCGTCGCTCAACCGCATCATCGGCAAGGGCGGCGAGCCGCTGATCCGCAAGGGCGTGGACATGGCCATGCGCCTGATGGGCGAGCAGTTCGTCACCGGCGAAACCATCGCCGAAGCCCTGGCCAACGCCGCCACCCTGGAAGCCAAGGGCTTCCGCTACTCCTACGACATGCTCGGTGAAGCCGCGCTGACCGAGGAAGACGCCAAGCGTTACCTGGCCTCCTACGAGCAGGCCATCCACGCCATCGGCAAGGCCTCGCACGGTCGCGGCATCTACGAAGGCCCGGGCATCTCGATCAAGCTCTCCGCCCTGCACCCGCGCTACAGCCGCGCTCAGTACGAGCGTGTGATGGACGAGCTATACCCGACCCTGCTGAGCCTGACCCAGTTGGCCAAGCAGTACGACATCGGCCTCAACATCGACGCCGAGGAAGCCGACCGCCTGGAGCTGTCGCTGGATCTGCTCGAGCGCCTGTGCTTCGAGCCAAGCCTCGCCGGCTGGAACGGCATCGGCTTCGTCATCCAGGCCTACCAGAAGCGCTGCCCGTACGTGATCGACTACGTCATCGACCTGGCCAAGCGCAGCCGTCATCGCCTGATGATCCGCCTGGTCAAGGGTGCCTACTGGGACAGCGAGATCAAGCTGGCCCAGGTGAACGGTCTGGAAGGCTACCCGGTGTACACCCGCAAACCGTACACCGACGTGTCCTACCTGGCCTGCGCACGCAAGCTGCTGGCCGCGCCGGAAGCCATCTACCCGCAGTTCGCCACCCACAACGCCCACTCGCTGTCGGCCATTTACCAGTTGGCCGGGCAGAACTACTACCCGGGCCAGTACGAGTTCCAGTGCCTGCACGGCATGGGCGAACCTTTGTACGAGCAGGTGGTGGGCAAGATCGCCGACGGCAAGCTGAACCGCCCGTGCCGCATCTACGCACCGGTGGGCAGCCACGAGACCCTGCTGGCCTACCTGGTACGCCGCCTGCTGGAAAACGGCGCCAACACCAGCTTCGTCAACCGCATCGCCGACCACAGCATTTCGCTCAAGGATCTGGTGCTCGACCCGGTGCTGCAGGTCGAGCAAATGGCCGCTCAGGAAGGCGCCATCGGCCTGCCGCATCCGCGTATCGCCCTGCCGCGTGATCTGTACGGCAAGGACCGGGTCAACTCCGCCGGCCTCGACCTGGCCAACGAACACCGCCTCGGCTCGCTGTCCTCGGCGCTGCTGTCGTCGACCAATCTCAGCTACGTCGCCGAACCCATGCTCGGCTGCGATGCACCCAACCCGGGCGAGCCGGAGCCGGTACGCAACCCGGCCGATCATCGTGACCTGGTCGGCCACGTGCGCGAAGCCAGCGTCAAGGATGTCGACAGCGCCATCCTCTGCGCCCTGGCCAGCGGGCAGATCTGGCAGTCCACTCTGCCAGCCGAGCGCGCCGCCGTGCTGGAGCGTGCCGCCGATCTGATGGAAGCCGAGCTGCAGCAACTGATGGGCCTGCTGGTACGCGAGTCCGGCAAGACCTTCGCCAACGCCATCGCCGAGGTGCGCGAGGCGGTGGATTTCCTCCGCTACTACGCGATCCAGGCACGCAGCTTCGGCAACGACAGCCACCGCCCGCTGGGCCCGGTGGTGTGCATCAGCCCGTGGAACTTCCCCCTGGCGATCTTCAGTGGCCAGGTGGCCGCCGCGCTGGCCGCCGGTAACACCGTGCTGGCCAAGCCGGCCGAACAGACCCCGCTGATCGCCGCCCAGGCCGTGCGCATCCTGCTCGAGGCCGGCGTACCGGCTGGCGCCGTGCAGCTGCTGCCGGGCCGTGGTGAAACCGTCGGTGCGCGCCTGGTGGGTGACGAGCGCGTGCGTGGCGTGATGTTCACCGGCTCCACCGAAGTGGCCGGCATTCTTCAGCGCAACATCGCCGGGCGCCTGGATGCCCAGGGCCGCACCATTCCGCTGATCGCCGAAACCGGCGGCCTCAACGCCATGATCGTCGACTCCTCGGCGCTGACCGAGCAGGTGGTGATGGACGTGGTCGCCTCCGCCTTCGACAGCGCCGGCCAGCGCTGCTCGGCCCTGCGCGTGCTGTGCGTGCAGGACGACGTGGCCGACCGCGTGCTGACCATGCTCAAGGGCGCCATGGCCGAATACAGCCTGGGCAATCCGGAGCGCCTGAACACCGACATCGGCCCGGTGATCGATGCCGAAGCCAAGGCCGGCATCGACACCCACATCGCCAAGCTGCGCGAGAAAGGCCGCAAGGTCACGCAGCTGGCGCGCGTCAACGCTGACGAGATCAAGCGCGGCACCTTCGTCGTGCCGACCCTCATCGAGCTGGACAGCTTCGACGAGATGAAGCGCGAGATCTTCGGCCCGGTGCTGCACGTGGTGCGCTACCAGCGCGCGGATCTGGGCAAGCTGCTGCAGCAGATCAACGACAGCGGCTACGGCCTGACCCTCGGCGTGCACACGCGCATCGACGAGACCATCGCCCAGGTGGTCGGCACGGCCAAGGTCGGCAACCTGTACGTCAACCGCAACATGGTCGGCGCCGTGGTCGGCGTGCAGCCGTTCGGTGGCGAAGGCCTGTCCGGTACCGGCCCGAAAGCCGGTGGCCCGCTGTACCTCTATCGCCTGCTCTCGACCCGTCCGCAGGACGCCGTCGCCCAGTACCTGCAACAGGCCGACGTGCAGGCCCTGCCGGTTCCGACCGAGCTGGACAAGGTGCGCAGTGCCTTTGCCGAATGGGCAGGCAAGCAGGAGCCGGCCATCGCCGCGCTGTTCGAGCAGTACCGCACGCTGTCGCAGAGCTACAGCAGCCACGTGCTGACCGGCCCGACCGGCGAGCGCAACAGCTACAGCCTGCTGCCGCGCGAGCACGTGCTGAACCTGGCCGACGAACGCGGCGACCTGCTCGCCCAACTGGCCGCCACCCTGGCCGTGGGCAGCCAGGCGATCTGGCT
The DNA here is from genome assembly GCA_946886245.1 of Ectopseudomonas composti. The sequence goes on from CAMPIF010000285.1 coordinate 5,708, forward strand.
GGACAGCCAGCGTGCGCTGTACGCCGAGCTGCCGAAAGAGGTGCAGAAGCACATCCGGCTGGTGGCCGACTGGAACAGCGTCGACGTGGAGCTGGACGCCATTCTGCACCACGGCGATTCCGACCAGCTGCGCGCGGTCAGCGAGCAGGCGGCGCAGCGCAAGGGCGCCATCGTCGGCGTGCACGGCCTGAACAAGGGCGAAACCGACATCGCCCTGGAACGCCTGCTGGTGGAGCACGCGCTGAGCGTCAACACCGCAGCGGCCGGCGGCAACGCCAGCCTGATGACCATCGGCTGATATTCCTCGGCCGGTAATGGCGTGGAAAGCGGGCTGAAAGCTTTCCGCGCCATGCTGCACCCACACGACGCAACTGCCTGCAGGGGCTACCCGCC
>CAMPIF010000286.1 GCA_946886245.1 Ectopseudomonas composti
CGATGCAAGCGACCCAGAGCCTCGGCAACTACTTCAGCAGCCTGCGCGAGAAACGTCAGGACACCGAGTTCATGCCGGAAGTCGAAGGTGCCATTCTGGAGGACTCGCCCTGGCTCAGCCGCGCCACGATTTGGGTGGTCAGCGCCTGCCTGCTGGCAGCGCTGGTCTGGGCGAATTTCGCCGTGCTGGAAGAGGTCACCACCGGCGAGGGCAAGGCCATCCCGTCGAGCAAGGTGCAGGTGATCCAGAACCTGGAGGGCGGCATCGTCAGTGAGATCTTCGTACGCGAAGGCCAGGTGGTGGACAAGGGCGATACCCTGCTGCGGCTGGATGACACCCGTTTTCTCTCCAATCGCGGGGAAACCGAAGCGGATCGGCTGGCGCTGATCGCCCGTCTCGAACGACTGAGCGCAGAGGCCGAAGGGCGCGAACCGCAGCTGCCCGAGGAAATCACCCGCGACGCGCCACAGCTGGCCGAAGACCAATTGGCCCTGTACCGCTCGCGCCAGCAACGTCTGCGCAGCGAACAACGCACCTTGGGCGAGCAACTGCGGCAGAAGGAGCAGGAGCTCGCCGAATTTCGCTCCAAGGCCCAGCAATATCGCTCCAGCCTCGGCCTGTTGCAGCAGGAGCTGAACATGTCGCAGCCGCTGGTGGCCTCGGGCGCCATCTCCGAGGTCGAAGTATTGCGCCTGCGCCGCAGCGTGGTGGAAGTGCGCGGCTCACTGGAGGCTACCAACCTGGCCATCCCGCGCGCCGAAGCGGCGATGAGCGAGATCAGGAGCAAGATGGAGGAGTCCGAGCTGGCATTCCGCGCCGAGGCCTTCAAGGAGCTCAACGAATTACGCACCGAACTGAAGAAGATCACCGCCACCAGCGTTGCCATCCAGGACAAGGTGACCCGTACCACCGTCACCTCGCCGGTGCGTGGGGTGATCAAGCAGCTCAAGGTCAACACCATCGGCGGCGTGGTGCAACCGGGCAGCGACATGCTGGAGATCGTGCCGCTGGACGACAGCCTGCTGATCGAGGCCAAGGTCCGCCCGCAGGACGTGGCCTTCCTGCATCCGGGCCAGAAAGCCATGGTCAAGTTCACTGCCTACGACTACACCATCTACGGCGGACTCAAGGCCAACCTCGAACTGATCAGCGCCGACACCATCACCGACGAGGAAGGCAACAGCTTCTACCTGATCCATGTGCGCACCGACAAAAGCCACCTCGGTAGCGAGCAACAGCCACTGCTGATCATCCCCGGCATGGTCGCCACGGTGGACATCATCACCGGCGAGAAGAGCGTACTGGCCTACCTGCTCAAACCCGTGCTCAAGGCCCGTTCGGAAGCCATGCGCGAGCGTTGAATACGTGCCATGCCCGTTGCGTGGCCCGGATGAAGTCCGGGACGGGTTGTCGAGACGCAGAACCGCCCCGGATTGCATCCGGGCTACAAGGCCGAAGCGATACCCTAGGGTGCGCCGTGCGCACCTCGTTAACGCTGGTGATTGCGGATGAACACCTCTTCCCCCATCGCCGCGATCTGGCCTTCGATCAACGCATCGAAGGGCCGCAGCAGCGCATCGAATCCGCGCGGTGCCTCCAGCACGTCGAGCGCGGCAACGATCGCTTCGATAGTCGACAGCGCCCCTTCTGCTGTCTCCTTGCGCAGGCGATAGCGCGACGGCGCAGCAGCACTCAGGCTGACTCGCGGCAATGCCGCCAGCGACGGATTGAGGTGCAACAGCTTGCGCGCCTTGCGCCAGGTGCCGTCGGGCACCACCAACAGCAGCGCTTTGTCGCTGGGCGCGTAGCCTGTCAGGGCGACAGCCTCTTCACCAGGAAACAGCAGGCAGGCTCGATAATCAGGCTGCGCGAGCAATTGCGGTAGATCAGCGAATACCTCACCGACGCGCAACTCGGCATTGCGCAACCCAAGCGCAGCCAGGCGAGCGGTATTGAGGGCATGGCCGACTTCGCTCGGGTGCTGCAGGATGAGCACACGAGTACGACTCTCGAGGTCGGGAATCAGCGGACAGAGGCAATGGCCAAGCGGGCGCTGGCAGCGTGAGCAGGTCGGACGAGGCATGTCGCGCAGTGTGCCAGAACGCCTCGAACTCGCGTAGCCCGGATGCAATCCGGGAGCATTCCACGGATTGCATCCGGCTCCCGGGTCAACGGTTGAAGCGCTCCGCCAGGCGGTGCAGGTAATCGGCCATTTCCTCCAGCTCGCGGCTGATGGCCGCGCCCTGATGCGCCTGTCCGGCGCTGTGGTCGGAAAGCTGGGCGATGCGAGTGATCTGCCGGCTGATGTCCTCGGCCACGTGGCTCTGCTCTTCGGAAGCCGCCGCCATCTGCTGGCTCATGCTGGTGATGCGCGTCACTGCCGAGCTGATGCCCTCCAGCGCGTCGCGTACCGACTCCACGCTCTGCACACTGCCGCGGGAAATGTCCTCGCCCTTGCCCGCTGTGACCACCGCACGCTCGGCTCCTGCACGCAGGTCGGCGATGATCTGGTGAATCTGCTCGGTGGACTGGCGCGTACGCGAAGCCAGCGAGCGCACTTCATCGGCCACTACGGCGAAACCGCGGCCCTGCTCGCCTGCCCGCGCGGCCTCGATGGCGGCGTTGAGCGCCAGCAGGTTGGTCTGCTCGGCAATCGAGGTGATCACGTCGGCCACACTGCCGATGGACTGCGTGGAGTTGGCCAGCTCGTTGACTGCCTGGCCAATATCGTTGACCGCCTTGGCCATCTGGCGCATGGAATCGAGGCTGCCTACAGCCAGATCGCGCCCCTCACGTGCCAGGCGATCAGCCTCTTCGGCAGCATGCGAGGTGTTCTGCACGTTGTGCGCCACTTCCTGAATGGTCGCCGCCATCTGGTTTATGGCCGTGGCCGATTGATCGGTCTCGGCACGCTGTTGATCGAGCATCTGTGCGCTGGATTGCGACAACTCGGCGGACTGCGTGGCGCGCTTCTTGACGTTCTCTCCAGCATCTTCCAGCCGCGTCAACGCCGTCTGCAGTCGCGCCTCCTCACTGATCATCGCCATATCCAGCAACGCCTGGGCACCACGGTTGTCGCTGTAGGTCAGCGCCACCAGGCCGCTGGTGAATGCTTTCGGATGCTCGGCCAGCGTGCGGCGGATCAACTGCCGGGTCCGGTAAAGCTGGTAGGAACCCAGCGCGAACAGCGTCAGCAGGATAAAAGCCATCAGCGGCCAGCCAGAAACCACCCAGTGCGCCGCGACGATCAGCAGCGACGCGGCGATCAGCGGCCAGGAACGCACCACATCGTAGGTCCAGTATTCCAGCTTGGGCACCGGTGATTTGCCAGCCCGCAGCCGGGCATAGAGCGCTTCGGCACGACGCTTCTGGGCCTCGGTTGGCAGTGAGCGTACCGACTCGTAGCCCGAAACCCGGCCGTTCTCGTAGACGGGCGTGACGTAAGCACTGACCCAGTAGAAATCGCCATTCTTCGAACGATTCTTGACGATGCCCATCCAGGGTTTGCCCTGCTTGATGGTGTCCCACATATGGCCGAACACCGCCGGCGGCATGTCCGGGTGGCGCACCAGGTTGTGCGGCTGGCCGACCAGTTCCTCGCGGGTGAAGCCGCTGATCTCGACGAAGGCGTCGTTACAGTAGGTGATCTTGCTGTTGAGGTCGGTGGTGGAAATCAGGCGTTCATCAGCGGGGAAGGTTCTTTCCCGCTGGGTCACGGGCAGGTTCTGGCGCATCGAGGCTTCCCTGTTCGAATTGAGGTTGGTACAGACGTATGGATAAGTACTAGCACAGCCTAATAACCGCGCCAGTTGTAGGCTCTAGGCCTTTGGGAGGAGAAAGACGACCCTGTTTCAGATTTGATTCAGTTGCGTCTTGAGCAAGTCGCGAAAGGTCTGAATCAGCGGCTCGCGAGTGCGCCCCCGGCGCAGGATCAGCGAGAACGGTGCCTGGTAGCCAAATACCGCTGGCAGCAATACCCGCAGCTTGCCGTGATCCGCCCAGGGCTGGGCGTAGTGCTCCGGCAAATAGCCGATGTAGGCGCCGGAGAGCACCAGTATCAGCTGCGCCTCCATCGACTCCACGGTAGCCGCGCTGTGCTTGAAACCATGACGGGCCAGTTCGGCCTGGCTCCAGTAGCCACGACCGACCATGCGCTGCTGGGTGATCAGCTCCTCGGGGATCCGCCTCTGCTCGAACAACGCATGCCGCTCGCTGCAATACAGCCAGTGCTGCTCGCGGTACAGCGGCTGGTAGACCAGCCCGTTCATGCGCGTGGAAAAGGCGCCGATGGCCAGATCCAGGCGGTTGTCCAGCACCGCCAGCTGCAGCTCATAAGGGCTCATCACCGACAGGTGCAGGTGCACGCCCGGGTGCTCCTGGCTGTAGGCGCCGATCACCTCGGCCAGCGGCAGGGCCGGATCGCTGACTGTGGAGTCCAGCACGCCGAGGTTGAGCGTGCCGCGCAACTCGCCCTTGAGCGCCGCCGAGTAACGCTCGAAACCCTCCAGCTCGCCGAGCAGGCGCAAGGTTTCCTGGTGAAACAACTCGCCCTTGCTGGTCAGGCTGAAGCCGCCACGGCCGCGATGGCAGAGCACGATGCCGAGCTGACTCTCCAATTGGCTCATGTAGGTACTGATGGCCGACGTGGAAAGATTGAGCTCCTGCTGCGCAGCGGCGAAGCCCTGATGACGCACCACGGCGACGAAGATCTTCAGCAGTTTCAGATCGGGTAAAGCGAGGGACATGGCGGCGCACGGCAGATTAACGGAGCGCCAGTGTAGCGCCCTGCCCTGGCCTGGCACATCCAGCAAATGTAGCCCGGATGAAATCCGGGACAACAGCCAGCCTATTTCCCCGGATTGCATCCGGGCTACAAGACTACATCGCCCTGCTCTAGGCACAGACCGGCGAAACAACAGGTGCGCGCGGCGCACCCTACGGGCCGATCGCGTCGTCGCCCGGATGAAATCCGGGGCCGCGCACGGCGTCTCGATAGTTCAGTAATCACTGAACTAAGTATTTGTTCGATGCGATTTAACCCGTTCCTGGGCTGAGCCAACAATGCAGCCATAACCAGGCGCCGGCTCGAACCGCACGCCACCGGGCGCCACACCACGCCCCTTGCCAATCTGCCGCTGACCTTCGCCCTCTCCAGGAGACGGCCATGCGACTGGAAATCTTCCGCACCCTCTGGGGTTATCGCGGCAGTTGGCAGCAAGCGCTCGACGAAGCGCTCGGTGCCGGCTTCGACGGCATCGAAGCGCGCATCCCCGAGACCGCCGCGCAGCGCGCCATCAATGCCCGTCTGCTGCGCGAGCAGAACGTCCCCTATATCGCCACCCTGTTCACCTCCACGCCGGTTCTGCCGCGCCAGAGCGATAGCCCGCAGGTGCACCTCGAAGACCTGCGCATGAAGCTCGACTGGGCCGCTGAGCTGAGCCCACGCTTGGTCAACGTACTGCCCGGCAATGATCGCTGGGCGCTGAGCGAACAGGTCGATTTCTTCGGTCGCGCCGCCGAATTGGCCTTGGCCTGCGGCCTTCACCTCTGTTTCGAAATTCATCGCGGCCGTTCCCTGTACAGCCCCTGGGTCACGCTGGACGTGATCCGTCAGGTCCCCGAACTGCGCTTCACCAGCGACATCAGCCATTGGCTGGTGACTTGCGAACGCCTGCTCGACGACCCCGCCGACGACCTGTCCGCCTTCATCGAGCGGGTCGACCACATCCAGGCCCGCGTCGGCTACGACCAGGGCCCGCAGGTGCCGCACCCCGGCGCACCGGAGTACGCCGACGTGCTGGCCTTCCACCAGCGCCACTGGGAGAGCATCTGGAGCAGCCAGGAAAAGCGCGGCCTGCAGAGCACCACCCTGACCCCCGAATTCGGCCCCGACGGCTACCTGCACCACCTGCCCTTCACCGACGTGCCGGTGGCCGACCTGTGGCAGCTCAACCAGTGGATGGCGCGCTGCGAGCGCCAGCACTTCCACCGTTTCACCAGTCGCTGAGGAACCGAGAAGAACAGCAATGCCAAGCAGTTCACCGAAATCCCCGTGGTCGACATCGCCGGCCTGTTCAGCCACGACCCGGCC
>CAMPIF010000287.1 GCA_946886245.1 Ectopseudomonas composti
ATGCGATGGCGGCGCCCACCCCGGTCTCGGCCTATCTGCACTCGGCGACCATGGTCAAGGCCGGGGTCTTCCTGCTGGCGCGTCTGTACCCGGCCCTGGCCGGTTCCGAGTGGTGGTTCTACATGGTCAGCCTGACCGGCCTGGCCACGTTGCTGGTGGGGGCCGGCATGGCGCTGTTCCAGCATGACCTCAAGGGCCTGCTGGCGTATTCGACCATCAGTCACCTGGGTCTGATCACCTTGCTGTTCGGCCTGGATACCCAGCTGGCGGCTGTCGCTGCGGTGTTCCACATCATCAACCATGCGACCTTCAAGGCTTCGCTGTTCATGGCCGCAGGCATCATCGATCACGAAACCGGTAGCCGCGACATGCGGCGAATAAACGGTTTGTGGAAGTACATGCCACATACGGCCGTGCTGGCGATGGTGGCGGCCTCGGCCATGGCTGGCGTGCCGTTGCTCAACGGCTTTTTGAGCAAGGAAATGTTCTTCACCGAAACTCTGCACCAGCACCTGCTGGGCGGTTTCAACTGGGTGATTCCGGCGGCTGCGACCCTGGCCGGCGTGTTCTCGGTGGCCTACTCGCTGCGCTTCATTCACGACGTGTTCTTCAACGGCGAGCCGATCGACCTGCCCAAATATCCGCCGCACGAGCCGCCGCGCTACATGAAGGTGCCGGTCGAGGTGCTGGTGTTCCTCTGCCTGCTGGTCGGCATCGTGCCTGCCTACACGGTAGCGCCGTTGCTGGCGGCCGCAGCGGCTTCGACGCTGGGTGGTCAGTTGCCCGAATACAGCCTGGCGGTCTGGCACGGCTTCAACCTGCCGCTCCTGATGAGTTTCGTCGCGCTGTTCGGCGGGATCATCGTCTACGCCTGTCGCAAGCCGCTGTTCCGCTGGTACGAAGGGTTGCCGACCCTGGATGCCAAGGACGTCTTCGACCAGGTGGTGCGCTACATGACGCGTACGTCCGTACGCTTCACCGCGTTTCTGGAGTGCGGTTCGCTGCAGCGCTACCTGGCCTGGATGCTTGGCAGTGCGCTGACCCTGGTGGTGATCGCGCTGTCGCCTCTGGAGCGGTTGACCGGTAGCGTGCCGATGACGCCCATCGATCCGCTGACCGTCACGGGTATGCTGATCCTGATGGTGACTGCGGTGCTCACCGTGTTTTTCCACCGTCGCCGCCTGGTGGCGCTGATGATTCTCAGCGCCGCAGGTCTGATGGTGGCGCTGGCCTTCGCCCGTTTCTCCGCCCCGGATCTGGCGCTGACCCAGCTGTCGGTGGAAGTGGTGACCATCATCCTGCTGATGCTCACCCTGTATTTCATGACCGACCGCACCCCGGCCGAGTCCAGCAGTCTGCGTGGCCTGCGCGATCTGGTCCTGGCGCTGGGCAGCGGCACCATGGTGGCGATGCTGACCTATGCCGTGCTGACCCGCCCTTACCAGAGCATTTCCTCGTTCTTCCTCGAGAACAGTGTCTCCGGGGGCGGTGGTACCAATGTGGTCAACGTGATCCTGGTGGACTTCCGTGGCTTCGATACCCTGGGCGAGATCACCGTGCTGGCGATTGCCGCCATCGGTATCTACGCGCTGCTGCATGGCCTGCACCTGCCGCATCCTGCCCACGACAAGAACGGACGTCCGTGGTCGACCGATGCCCATCCGATGATCCTCGACAACCTGGCGCGCGCCATGCTGCCGATGGCACTGCTGATTTCGGCGTTCATCTTCCTGCGTGGGCACAACCTGCCGGGCGGTGGCTTCATCGCCGGCCTCATCACCGCAGTGGCGCTGATTCTGCAGTACATCTCCCACGGTGTGACCTGGACCCAGGAGCGCCTGAAGTTCAGCTACCACGCCACCGCCGGTTGGGGCGTGCTGATCGCCGGGTTGACGGGGCTGGGCAGTTGGCTCTTCGGCTCGCCGTTCCTGACTTCGGCCTTCGGCCACTTCCATATTCCGCTGATTGGCGAAATCGAGCTGGCTACCGCGATCCTCTTCGATCTCGGGGTGTATCTGGCCGTTGTTGGCGCCACCCTGCTGATTCTTTCCAACATCGGCCATGTCAGTCAGGACGAGTCGTGCAAGGAGGTCATCTGATATGGAGGCTGTATTCGCAATCACCCTCGGGGTGCTGACTGCCAGCGGCGTCTACCTGCTGCTGCGTGCGCGCATCTTTCCGGTGGTGATGGGGCTGACCCTGATCTCCTACGCGGTCAATCTGTTCATCTTCGCCATGGGCCGGCTCGGCACGGGTGTGCCGGCGGTGATCGGCAAGAGCGCCGAGTACGGTGACCCGCTGCCACAGGCACTGGTGTTGACCGCCATCGTCATCGGTTTCGCCATGACCGCGTTCGTCGTGGTGCTGGCCCTGCGTGGCATGGGTGAACTGAAAACCGATCACGTCGATGGCGAGGAGCCGCGCGCATGAGTCACGCCATCATCCTCCCCATTCTGCTCCCGCTGTTCTTCGGCGCGCTGTTGCTGGTCGGCCACGGCTGGTCGCGTGACGTGAAGCGGGGGATTTCCCTGGTTGGCTGCCTGGCGTTGCTGCCGATCTGCCTGTATCTGGTGTGGCTGGCCGGAGCGGGGCAGTTGCAGGTTTATGCGCTGGGCAACTGGGCTGCGCCATTCGGCATCATGCTGCTGCTCGACCGCTTCAACGCGGCACTGTTGCTGCTCACCTCGCTGCTCGCCTGCTTCGCCCTGCTTTATGCCTGTCGCGGTGACGATGAGCGCGGGCCGAACTTCCATGCGCTGTTCCAGTTCCAGCTGTTGGGCATCAACGGCGCGTTCCTGACCGCCGACCTGTTCAACCTGTTCGTGTTCTTCGAGGTCCTGCTGATCTCCTCTTATGCATTGCTGCTGCATGGCAACCGCGCCAATCAGGTCAGGGCCGGTGTGCATTACGTGGTGCTCAACCTGCTGGGCTCGTCATTCTTCCTGATTGGCGTGAGTCTGCTGTATGGCCTGACCGGCACTCTGAACATGCCGGACCTGGCTGTGCGCGTGGCCAGCGCCGACGTTGCTGACGCACCGCTGATCAAGGCGGCCGCCTACCTGCTGCTGATCGTCTTCGGCCTCAAGGCTGCCGTGCTACCGCTGTGCTTCTGGTTGCCGCGCGCCTATGCCGCAGCGCCCGCTTCGGTGGCGGCGTTGTTCGCGATCATGACCAAGGTGGGCTTCTACGCCATCGTCCGTGTGTTCACCCTGGTGTTCGGCGAAGAGGCCGGGCCGCTGGCCAATCTCGGTCATGAACTGCTCTGGTGGCTGGCACTGCCGACCATTGCCTTCGGTGTGATTGGCGCCTTGGGTGCGCGGCAGTTGCAGGCGCTGCTGGCCTATCTGGTGCTGATCTCGGTGGGCACGCTGATGGCTGGCTTCGCCATGGGTAACGTGGCGGCGCTGAGTGCTGCGCTTTATTACATGGTGCACAGCACGTTGATCAGCGCCGCATTGTTCCTGCTGGCGGGGCTGGTGGTCGCCCAGCGTGACAGCGCCGGTGGCGATCTGCAGCAGGAGCGTTTGCTGCGTCAGCCGCTGGTGCTGGGTTGCATGTTCTTCTTCGCCTCGATTTCCGTGGCCGGGTTGCCGCCGTTCTCCGGTTTCCTCGGCAAGATGTTGCTGCTGCGGGCGGCGGAGCCGGGATGGCAGGCCTGGAGCCTGTGGCCGGTGGTGCTGATCGGCGGTCTGCTGACCCTGGTGGCGTTGAGCCGCGCCGGTACCAGCCTGTTCTGGCTCGGTCAGCAGGCGGATGCAGCCCCTTCGACCGCTGCACCGGCTGACCGCATCAGCCTCCTGGCGGCGCTAGGCCTGTTGCTGGCCAGCCCGCTGCTGCTGATCGGCGCTGCCCCGATACTGGCCTACCTGGAGGCTGCAGCGGCGCAGTTGCTTGATCTGCAGCCCTATCTGTCGATCATCACCGGAGGTGCGGCATGAGGCGTTTGTTCCCCCACCCACGGATGATGCTGGTACTGACGGTGCTCTGGCTGCTCTTGGTCAACACCTTCAATCTGGGCCATCTCCTGCTCGGGCTGTTGCTGGGGTGGTCGATCGTGCACCTGTGTGGCGATTTCCTGCTGAGCGTGCCGAAGGTGCGCAAGCCCCTGGGGCTGCTGCTGTTCATCGGCAAGGTGTTCTACGACATCGTGGTGGCCAATCTGCAGGTGGTGAAGCTGGTGTTGGGGCCGAAATCGCGGCTCGAGCCGGCATTCGTCGAGGTGCCGGTCGAGATCGAGGATGAGTTCGTGCTGTCGACGCTGGCCTGCATCATCTCGCTGACCCCCGGCACGGTTTCTGCTGGCCTCAGCTCAGACCACAAGACACTGCTGCTGCACGGGCTCAACGTGCCGGATCGCGACGAACTGATCGCGGCGGTCAAGAGCCGTTACGAAACGCCGCTGCTGGAGATATTCGAATGCTCGAGAACGTAGTCTTTCTGTGCATGGGCATCCTCACGCTGGCCATGCTGCTCAATGTTGCGCGTCTGGTCGAAGGGCCGAGCGTGGTCGACCGTGTCCTGGCCCTGGATACCCTGTACATCAACGCGTTGGCGCTGATCGTGCTGTTCGGCATCTGGCTGGCATCGGATCTGTTCTTCGAGGCTGCACTGCTGATCGCGGTGATGGGCTTCGTCGGTACGGTTGCAGTGGGTAAGCACCTGCTGCACGGCGACATCATCGATTAAGGGGGAATGACCATGCCGTTCTGGCTGGAGTTGTTGATTTGTGCCTGCCTGATCCTGGGCAGTCTGTTCGCCCTGGTGGGTGCCATCGGTCTGTATCGGCTGCCGGACTTCTTCACCCGCCTGCACGGGCCGACCAAGGCCACGACGCTGGGTGTCGGCGCTACGCTGATCGCTTCGATGCTGTTCTTCGCGCACCACACCGGCAACCTCAGCCTGCACGAACTGCTGATCACTCTGTTCCTGTTCCTGACTGCGCCGGTCAGTGCGCATATCCTGTCCAAGGCCGCGATGCAGCAGAAGGTGGAGCTTTTCGAGCAGACGCGTGGCCAGCCTTGGGACGATGATCACTGATCCACTGTCAGGCATTTCTTGCCTCTGGCTGTCACTGTCGTCAGGCAACTACCCGCTCTAGACTGCGCTCTTGAATCAAACGAGGTATTGCCTCAGGGGAGTCAGGAGATGAGCGAGCCGGTCATTCGTCAGGCCTGTGTCGAGGATATCGAGGCGCTCTGCGCGCTGATTCTCGAGCATGGGCCCAACCCCTGGAACCATTTGCCCGAAGTCGAGGTTCGCCAGCACCTGCAGGGTATTGCAGCCAGCACGACGCTGGCCGTGCTGGCCGAGGAGCAGGGGCAGCTGCTGGGTTTCGTCAGCTATCGCCTGACCCAGGATTTCGCCGCTCATCAACCTGCGGCGCGTGCCGGGCAGGTGCAGGGCTATATCTGCGAAGCGGTGGTGCATCACGACTGCGTTGGCCGAGGTTTGGGGGCGCGTCTTCTGCGTGAGGCCGTCACCGAGCTGTGGCGGCTGGGCGTCAGCGATATCTATATCGATCGCCACGAAGAGAACGCGGCATCGGCGGGGATGATGCGCAAGGCCGGCTTCACCGAGCTGTTGACCTACGTCGACCCGGCGCGTCGACCGAATGGTTCGCGGCGTTCGACCCTGTGCTGCCAGCGGGTCAGGCAATGATTCGGCGACTGCTCGCGATGGCTGTGCTGGCCGCCGCACAGATGCTGCTGGCGTTGCTGCTTTACCGCAGCGCCATCGAGGCCTATCGGCAGGTGTTCGGCGGGATTCGCCGCGATATCAGTTATGGCCTGCAACTACAGCACTCGTTGTACCTCTTCGGCGCTCTGGCAGTGTGCAATGCTGTCTGGTCGTTGAGTTGCCGTAGCCGGCGCAGCGGTCTGATCGGTTTTGGCGTCTGCCTGCTGCTCTGGGCGACATTCTGGGCCAATGCCTTCGCCAGCATGCCGTACCGCAGCCTGCTGGTGGTTGGAGTTGGCACTTTGGCGTTGGCCATGCCACTGGCCCTGCTGATGCGTTGCAGTAAAGTTGGGTGGGTTAGGCGCTTGTCGAATGGGTGAATG
>CAMPIF010000288.1 GCA_946886245.1 Ectopseudomonas composti
GCGATTTCGGCCTGCTGCTCGTCGTCAGGTGTTTCGAGCTTCTCCAGCTTGCGCAGCTGGGCCTTGAGCATGGCGGCTTCGATCTTGGCCTTTTTCAGTGCGTCATCACCAGCAGGTTTGGCAGTCGGCGCAGGCGCCTGGTTCTGCAGATCGGCCAGGGACTTCTCGGCGGCTTCAAGCTGCTGGCGCAGGCGGGCGATTTCGGCCTGCTGCTCGTCGTCAGGTGTTTCGAGCTTCTCCAGCTTGCGCAGCTGGGCCTTGAGCATGGCGGCTTCGATCTTGGCCTTTTTCAGTGCGTCATCACCAGCAGGTTTGGCAGTCGGCGCAGGCGCCTGGTTCTGCAGATCGGCCAGGGACTTCTCGGCGGCTTCAAGCTGCTGGCGCAGGCGGGCGATTTCGGCCTGCTGCTCGTCGTCAGGTGTTTCGAGCTTCTCCAGCTTGCGCAACTGGGCCTTGAGCATGGCCGCTTCGATCTTGGCCTTCTTCAAGGCTTCATCGCCGGCTGGCTTGGGTGCGGGAGCAGGTGCAGCCGCCTGGGCATCGGCCAGGGCCTTCTGTGCAGCCCCGGCGGCGGCGCGCAGTTCATTGACCTGGGCTTGCAGCTCCGGCGTGTCATGGGCGGCCAGCTGTTTTTCCGCCTTCTTCAGCGCGACCTGGGCCATGCTGGCTTCGATCTTGAGCTTCTTCAGCGCTTCGTCGGCTGGCGCGGCTGCCGCTACGGCTGGCGCATCGGCTTGCGCGGCCTTGGCGCGGGCGGCTTTCTCGGCGCGTGCCTTGCGCTCGGCTTCCTTCTGTTCCTCGGCGCGGCGCAGGCGTTCCTGGCGCTGCTCGAAACGCTGCCTGGAATGCTCGGCCTTGAGCTGCTTCTGTTCCAGTTCACGGATTTCCGCCTTGGCTGCGCGGTAGTACTGCACCAGCGGGATGCTCGATGGGCAGACGTAGGCGCAGGCGCCGCACTCGATGCAGTCGAACAGGTTGTGCGCCTTGAGCTGCTCGTGCTCCTGGCCGAGAGCGAAGAAATGCAGTTGTTGCGGCAGCAGGCTGGCCGGGCAGGCTTCTGCGCACTCGCCGCAGCGGATGCAGGGCATGGCCGGCGGCGGTGGCGGCAGCTCGGCGGCGGTACTGGCCAGCAGGCAGTTGCTGGTTTTGATCAGCGGTACGTCGAGGCTGGGCAAGGTAAAGCCCATCATCGGCCCGCCCATGATCAGGCGGCTGAGCTTGGCCTGATCCAGTCCGGCAAAGGCCAGCAGTTCGCCCACCGGCGTGCCAAGCAGCGCCTCGACGTTCCCAGGGCGTGCCAGCGCCTCGCCGGTCAGGGTGGTGATGCGTGAGATCAGTGGTCGGCCAAGCACCACTGCGTCGTGAATGGCCGTGCAGGTGCCGACGTTCTGGCAGAGGATGCCGATATCGGCCGGCAACCCGCCCGAGGGCACCTCGACACCGGTGAGAATCTGGATCAGCTGCTTCTCGCCGCCGGACGGATACTTGGTGGGGAATACCCGCACCTGGTAGCTGCGCTCGCTGCAGGCACCGCGCACGGCGGCGATGGCCTCGGGCTTGTTGTCCTCGATGCCGATCAGCACCTGATCGGGCTGGATCAGCTGCACCAGGATATCGATGCCGGAAACCAGTTCAGCGGCGCGCTCGCGCATCAGCAGGTCATCGGCGGTGATGTAGGGCTCACACTCGGTGCCGTTGATGATCAGTGTGTGAATCTTCTGCGTAGGGCGCGCAGTGAGTTTCACCGCCGTGGGGAAACCTGCGCCGCCCAGGCCGCTGATGCCGGCCTCGCGGATCAGCGCCAGCAGCTCGGCCGACTCCATATGCCGGTAGTCGGTGTGCGGCGTCAGTTCGATCCATTCGTCCAGGCCGTCGCTGTCGATGACGATGGCCGGCGCCAGCATGCCGGAAGCATGTGGGTAGGGCTGCGGGCCGATAAAGCTGACGGTACCGGAGGTCGGGGCATGCAGCGGCGCGCTGACGAAGCCATTGGCCTCGGCGATCTTCTCGCCCTTGCGCACACGCTGGCCGACGACCACGCAGGGCTCGGCGACTGCACCGATATGCTGGCCGAGCGGCAACACCAGGCGCTTGGGCAATGGCGGCGAGACGATGGGCGTACGATTGGACAGTTCCTTGCGCTCGGCCGGGTGGATGCCGCCGGGAATGTCCCAGATCTTCATGGCGTCAGCGTGGCTTGCCCGCGCTGCGCCCATGTCGTCCTTTGACATGGCGCTCATGCCGCCTGCTCCCGGTCACTGGCGATCAGTTGGCCGGGTGCCAGCGGCTTGTCCCATTTCCAGTTCTGCACGGTGCTGCCGACCTCGATCATGTCGATGCAGTCCACCGGGCAGGGTTCGACGCACAGGTCGCAGCCGGTGCACTCGCTGACGATCACCGTGTGCATCTGCCGCGCCGCGCCGACGATGGCGTCCACCGGGCAGGCCTGGATGCACTTGGTGCAGCCGATGCACTCGGCCTCGCGGATGTAGGCGACCATCTGCGGCTTCTCGCCTTCCACCGCATCCAGCGGCTCTACCTCGACATCCAGCAGGTCGGCCAGCGCCTGGATGGTCGCCTCGCCGCCGGGTGGGCACTTGTTGATCTTGTCGCCGCCGGCGATCGCCTCGGCGTATGGCTTGCAGCCGGGGTAGCCGCACTGGCCGCACTGGGTCTGCGGCAACAGGGCGTTGATCTGCTCGGCGATGGGGTCGCCTTCGACCTTGAAACGCACCGCAGCGAAACCGAGGATGGCGCCGGCGATCAGGCACAGGCCGAGCAGCGCGAGTACGGCGATGAGGACCAGGCTCATAGCTTGATCAACCCGGCAAAGCCCATGAACGCCAGCGACATCAGGCCGGCGGTGATCATGCCGATGGCCGCGCCCTGGAAGGATTTCGGCACGTCGGCGATGGCGATGCGCTCACGCATGGCGGCGAACAGCACCAGCACCAGGGAGAAACCCAGACCCGCAGCGAAGCCGTTGGCGGTGGCGGTGATGAAGGTGAACTCGGCCTTGTTGGCGTTGAGCAGGGCGACGCCGAGGACGATGCAGTTGGTGGTGATCAGCGGCAGGAAGATGCCCAGCACGCGATACAGCAGCGGACTGGTCTTGTTCACCACCATCTCGGTGAACTGCACGGTGACCGCGATCACCAGAATGAAGCTGATGGTGCGCAGGAATTCCAGATCCAGCGGCTTGAGTACGTACTGCTGCACCAGGTAGCTGCACATGGCGGCCAGGGTCAGCACGAAGGTGGTGGCCAGGGACAGGCCGATGGCGGTTTCGATCTTCTTCGACACGCCCATGAACGGGCACAGGCCGAGGAACTGCACCAGCACGAAATTATTGACCAGGATGGCGCTGACCATGATCAGGACGAGTTCGGTCATCGGGTTGCCGTCGAGTGCGCAAAGGCCATAGGAAAAGGGCGCCTATTATCGGGAAGCCGCCCCGGGCATACAAGCCGGATGCGGCGAATTGCCTGCCCTTGGCGACCTCGCGTCGCAAGCAGTATGGATCTTTTCAGCGGCTGGCGAGGCGTTTCCAAAGTTTGCGCAAACCCAGTGCCACGGGGAACAGCACGATGAGGAAGGGCAGGCTGTAGCCGATGAACTCGATCAGGTTGGCGGTGCCTTCGGCGAGGTTGTCCGTCAGGCGCGAGAAGGCGTCGCCGATGCGGCCCAGGGGTGAGCTTTCGTAGGGGCTGCTGAAATTCAGGGTCAGCAGGTTGGTATCCAGACGCCGCTGCTGTTGGGCAGCCTCTTGCGCCAGTGCCTGCAGTTGCACTTCCAGGGCGGCCTGCTCACGGGCCAGAGCCAGCAGGTCGGCCACGGCCAGGTCATCGCGCTTTTCGAACTGTTGCAGGGTCTGTTGCTGGCGCAGCAGTTGCTCGTGCTGGCGCCGGTTGTCGTTCACGGCCTGGGCCAGGTCTTCGGCGCGGGTGGTGCGATGGGTCAGCTCGCCGCCCTCGCTGGCCAAGGCGGTGATGGCCTCGACGCCGTCCGGCACGATGCGCAGGGTCAGTTCGCCGTGAGGTGCTCGGCCGCTGCTGTGCTGGGCGGCAATCAGGCTGCAGGTGCCGAAGCGCTCGGCCAGGCAGGCTTCGCGCGTGGCCGCGATACGCTCGCCGATCTGCTCGGCTGCCAGTTCGATACCTGCATAGTGTTCGTAGGCCAGGTAGTTGCCGGCCGTGTTGCGTTCACCTTGCAGGGCGCCGCCGAGCGGGGCGCCCGATTGCTCCGAGCAGCCGGCCAGCACAGCCAGCAGCGCCACTGCCATCCATGGTTTCATCCTTGCCTCCTGGCGCTTGGCTTATTTGACGCGCTGACCCGGCTTGGCGCCGCTGTCCGGGCTGAGCAGGTAGATGTCCTCGCCACCGGGGCCGGCGGCCAGGACCATGCCTTCGCTGATGCCGAACTTCATCTTGCGCGGCGCCAGGTTGGCGACGTACAGGGTCAGGCGGCCTTCCAGCTTGCTCGGGTCGGGGTAAGCGGACTTGATGCCGGAGAATACGTTGCGCTTCTCGTCGCCAATATCCAGCGACAGGCGCAGCAGCTTGTCGGCGCCTTCGACGAACTCGCACTTCTCGATCAGGGCGATACGCAGGTCGACGGCAGCGAAGGCGTCGAAATTGATCTCGGCAGCCAGCGGGTCCTTGGCAAGTTCGCCATTACCCTGTGGCTTGGGCGCTTCGGCGGCCAGGTCTTCCTTGGAGGCTTCGATCATGGCTTCGATCCTTGCTGGCTCGATGCGGGTCAGCAGTGGGTTGAACGGGTTCAACTGGTGATTGGCCAGCGGCAGCGCCAGGTCGGACCAGGTTTGCGGTTTCACGTTGAGGAAGGCTTCTGCTTCTGCGGCCAGCTTCGGCAGCACCGGCTTGAGCATGATCACCAACTGGCGGAACAGGTTGATGCCCAGCGCGCAGATTTCCTGCACCTCGGCCTGCTTGCCCTCGACCTTGTTCAGCGCCCAGGGCGCCTTGTCGGCGATCCAGGCGTTGGCGCGGTCGGCCAGCGCCATGATCTCGCGCATGGCGCGGGAGAAATCACGCGCCTCGTAAGCGTCGGCGATGCTCGGCGCGGCGGCCTGGAAGGCTTCCCACAGTTCGGGCTCCGGGTTGGCGGCGACCAGCAGGCCGCCATTGCCCTTGTGGATGAAACCGGCGCAGCGGCTGGCGATATTGACCACCTTGCCGACCAGGTCCGAGTTGACCTTTTGCACGAAGTCCTCGAGGTTCAGGTCCAGATCATCCACGCCACGGCCCAGCTTGGCGGCGTAGTAGTAGCGCAGGTACTCCGGGTTCAGGTGATCGAGGTAGGTGCGCGCCTTGATGAAGGTGCCGCGCGATTTGGACATCTTCTGCCCGTTCACTGTCAGGTAACCGTGCACGTTGACTGCGGTCGGCTTGCGGTAGCCGGCGCCTTCGAGCATCGCGGGCCAGAACAGGGCGTGGAAGTTGACGATGTCCTTGCCGATGAAGTGGTACAGCTCGGCGGTGGAATCCTTGCCCCAGAAAGCGTCGAAATCCAGCTCCGGGCGGCGTGAGCAGAGGTTCTTGAAGCTGGCCATGTAGCCGATCGGCGCATCCAGCCAGACGTAGAAGTACTTGCCCGGCTCGTCCGGAATCTCGAAGCCGAAGTAGGGCGCATCGCGGCTGATGTCCCACTCCTGCAGGCCGCTGTCCAGCCACTCGGCGAGCTTGTTGGCCACCGCGTCCTGCAGGGTGCCGCTGCGCGTCCACTGCTTGAGCATGGCTTCGAAGTCGGGCAGCTTGAAGAAGAAATGTTGCGACTCCTTGAGCACCGGCACCGCACCGGAAATGGCCGAGCGGGGGTTCTTCAGCTCGGTCGGTGCATAGGTAGCGCCGCATTTCTCGCAGTTGTCGCCGTACTGATCCTCAGCGGCGCACTTCGGGCAGGTGCCCTTGATGAAGCGGTCGGCGAGGAACATGCCTTTCTCGGGGTCGAAATACTGGGTCACCGAGCGCGTGGCGATGTGGCCGGCATCGCGCAGCTTGGTAT
>CAMPIF010000289.1 GCA_946886245.1 Ectopseudomonas composti
GTCATATTCTGACGTTGCCGCGCGGCCCCATCAGCGCCCAGATGATCAGACCGATCACCGGCAACAGCACGATCAGCAGAATCCACAGAATCTTGATTCCGGTTTCCGCGTTGCTCTTGACCACGTTGATGATGGCCCAGATATCCAGGGCCAGGATGACCAGGCCGATCAGCCCATTGAAGGTGGAACCCATGACGACACTCCTGTCCGAGAGGTTGCCTGCATAGCATAGTCGCTGATTGGCTGGGGTTCGCTCAGTCCCCCAGGCGCGGAAAGCGGCTGGCGATATCGTCACCGGTGCGCTCTGGCGTTTCTTCACTCGGGCTCAGACGCAGCGCCAGCACATGCGGCTCCTCACCGAGGTCGAACCAGTGACGCGTGCCAGCCGGCAGCGTCAGCAGGTCGCCACGCTCGCCCTGCAGCACGTATACGTAACCATCCAGATGCACGCTGAGCTGGGCGAAACCACCCAGGAACAACCAGGTACTGGCGCTAGACTGCACTTGCTCGTCCAGATGACGCGCGCGCAGCTCCAGTTTCTGCGGATGATTGCGCTGCAGGTTGAACAGCTCCTGCTGCACATGCCCTTCCTTGCCCATGAATGCCTGCAGCCACAGGCCATAGGCCGCGTCGAACTCGGCTTGCTCGCAACCGGGGCGCAACGCAGCCGGCAGCTCCATCTGGCGATAGTCGATGCCCACCGCCGCCAGCGTGCTGGCGATATCGTCGGCGTGATTGAGCACCTTGTTCGGCAACTCCGGGGACCTGTGCAGGTGGACGGCGAGACTGCTCATGGAGGGTTCACTCGATTCAGGGCCGCTCGGGCGGCAGGCGGGTGGCAATGATGAAGGCTGCGAGCAAGGCTACCAGACTGGCGATGGCGAAAGTCCAGGCCGGGCCAAGGCCCTTCCAGCTATAACCGGCATACAGCGCGCCCAACGCACCGCCGATGCCAGCCAGGCTGACATAGAGCGCCTGGGCCTGGCCCTGCTGGCGGTCGGCGAAACTGCGCTGCACGAAGTGGATGCAGGCGGCGTGGAACGCGCCGAAGGTGGCGGCGTGCATGCACTGCGCCAGCAGCAGTACCGGCAGATACTGGGCCAGGCTGCCCAGCAGCAGCCAGCGCACGGCGGTGATCAGGAAGCTGGCCAGCAACACGGCGCGCAGCGAGTAACGCTGCAGCAGCCGCGCCATGACCAGGAACAGCAGGATCTCCGCCAGCACTCCCAGCGCCCAGAACAGGCCGATGGCGCCACGGCTGTAGCCGACACCCTCCAGGTGCAGGGTCAGGAAGGTGTAGTACGGGCCGTTGCTCAGCTGCATCAGCCCGACGCTGAGGTAGAACGCGAGGATGCCGGGGCGGCGCAATTGGCGCACAAAGCCCTCCGCCTCCAGCGTACTCGGACGCAGCACGGGCTGCGCATTGGGCACCCAGAAGCTGCTGACGACGATACCGGCCATGATCACCAGCAGCGCCGCCGGATAGGCATCCAGACTCAGCCACTCGAACAGCAGGCCGAGGCCGACCACGGCGACGATGAAACCGATGCTGCCCCACAGGCGAATCTGGCTGTAGCGCGCCGCCTGCTCGCGCAGGTGGGCCAGGGTGATCACCTCGAACTGCGGCAGCACCGCATGCCAGAAGAAGGCGTGAGTGGCCATGATCAGCGCCAGCCAGGCGTAGCTCTGGCTGAAGAAGATGCCGGCGAAGCAGACCAGGGTGCACAGCGCGCCGAAACGCACGATCAACAGGCGCTGACCTGTGTGGTCACCCAGCCAACCCCACAGGTTCGGTGCCAGACAACGCATCAGCATGGGAATGGCGATCAGCTCGCCGATCCGCGCCGGGGAAAAGCCCAGGTGGTCGAAGTACAGCGCCAGGAACGGCGCCGTCCCCCCGAGCAGGGCGAAGTAGAAGAAGTAGAAACCGGACAGCCGCCAGTACGGCAGAGAAGCAGTCATGAGCGGCACGTTTCAAGCGGCAAGCAAAAGCTTCGGCACCACCGCTCGTGACTTGCGGCTTGTGGCTTGTCGCTCAAAGCTGACCGAGCACCGGCGTGGTGACGCGCACGTCGGCGTTCTGCGCGCGGTGACGCAGCAGGTGATCCATCAGCACGATGGCCATCATCGCCTCGGCGATCGGCGTGGCACGGATACCCACGCAGGGGTCGTGACGGCCCTTGGTGATCACATCCACCGGGTTGCCATCGACGTCGATGGAGCGTCCCGGTGTGGTGATGCTGGAGGTCGGCTTGAGCGCCAGGTGGGCGATGATCGGCTGGCCGCTGGAGATCCCGCCAAGGATGCCGCCGGCGTTGTTGGAGAGAAAACCTTCCGGGGTCAGCTCGTCGCGGTGCTCGGTGCCACGTTGGGCGACGCAGGCGAAACCGGCGCCGATCTCCACCCCCTTGACCGCGTTGATGCTCATCAGTGCATGAGCCAGTTCGGCGTCGAGGCGGTCGAAGATCGGCTCGCCGAGGCCCGGCATCACCCCTTCGGCGACCACGGTGATCTTCGCGCCGACCGAATCCTGGTCGCGGCGCAGCTGATCCATGTAGGCCTCGAGCTCCGGCACCTTGTCCGGGTCGGGGCTGAAGAAGGCGTTCTGCTCGACGCTGTCCCAGGTCTTGAACGGGATTTCGATAGGGCCGAGCTGGCTCATGTAGCCGCGGATGACGATGCCCTGGCTGGCCAGGAACTTCTTGGCGATGGCGCCGGCCGCCACGCGCATGGCGGTCTCGCGCGCCGAGCTGCGGCCGCCGCCACGGTAGTCGCGGATGCCGTACTTGTGGTGGTAGGTGTAGTCGGCGTGGGCCGGGCGGAACAGATCCTTGATCGCCGAGTAGTCCTTGGACTTCTGGTCGGTGTTGCGGATCAGCAGGCCGATGGAGCAGCCGGTGGTCTTGCCCTCGAACACGCCGGAGAGAATCTCCACCTCGTCGTCTTCCTGGCGCTGCGTGGTGTGGCGGCTGGTGCCCGGCTTGCGGCGATCGAGGTCGCGCTGCAGGTCTTCCAGGGAGATCTCGACACCGGGCGGGCAACCGTCGACGATGGCGACCAGCGCCGGGCCATGGCTTTCGCCAGCGGTGGTGACGGTGAACAGCTTGCCGTAGGTATTGCCGGACATGGGAAGACGCTCCGCGAAATTCAGCTCAGGCCCGGCGCTGCGCAGGCCCGATTCACAAGGTGGGCGAGTATACCTGCCGATAACTTGCAGTTCACCCCGAACGGGCATTTCTAAAAACGTAAGCGAGGCAGTCAGCACAATACCGATGGCGGCCCCGCAGAAAACAGGCGAAAAGCGATCGGAGTCGCGCTCGACTTTACGGGCTGTAAATGAGCATTGACCGGGCTGGCGCTCCAGCCTGTTTTCTAACGCAGTGATGACAACGCACGACTGCATGGATGCAGGAGGTAGAGCGACGCAGGAAGCCAAAGCCGAGCTAGTTTTTAGAAGTGCCCGAACCTTGGCCCGCGGCCAGCGTCCAATGCCAACCTGCCATTACCCTGCCCTCATCATGCTACGAGCCCTGCTCTTGTCCCTCACACTGATCACCGGCCTGGCCCAGGCCAACACCACCCAGCAATCACCCATCAGCCTCGACACCGACCAGGGCACCCTGTACGGCAGCCTGCTGGTGCCGCAAAGCGACAAGCCGGTGCCGGTGGCGCTGCTGATCGCCGGCTCCGGCCCTACCGACCGCGACGGCAACAACCCCGAGGGCGGGCATAACGATGCGCTGAAGAAGCTGGCCCAGGTGCTGGCACGCGACGGCATCGCCAGCCTGCGCTACGACAAGCGCGGCGTGGCCGCCAGCCGCACCGCCACGCCGGACGAAAGGGACCTCAGCGTCGAGCGCTATGTGGCCGATGCCGAAGGTTGGGCCGGGTTGCTCAGGGATGACCCGCGTTTTGATCGACTGATTCTCATCGGTCACAGCGAAGGCGCGCTGATCGCCAGCCTGGCCGCGCCCGGTAGCCAGGCCGATGCCCTGGTGTCCATTGCCGGCCCCGCCTACCCCATCGGCCAGGTGTTGGACATGCAACTGGCCATGCGCCTGCCGCCGCCGCTCCTGGCCGAGAGCCGGCACATCCTCGCCAACCTGATTCGCGGCAAGCTGCAGCCCAAGGTGCCCAGGGAACTGCAAGCGATCTATCGCCCCAGCGTGCAGCCCTACCTGATCAGCCTGCTGCGCCAGGACCCGGCGGAAAACTTCGCCGCGCTGCAGATTCCCGCACTGATCGTGCAAGGCACTCACGACGCCCAGGTCAGCCCGGACAACGCCGAAGCGCTCAAGCAGGCCAAGCCCGATGCCGAACTGGCGATGATCGCCGGCATGAACCATGTCCTGCGCATCACCCCGGCGCCCTGGAACGAACAGCTGGCGTCCTACGACGATCCACAGCTACCCTTGGCCCGTGCGCTGGGTAAGAAGATCCTGTCCTTTATTCACTCCAGTGCTGAGGAAAATGGCCGATAACGCATCGAAGGCCACCGAACAGTACACAGGACGCCCATGAGCGAGAACCCAGCCCCGCAGGCACAGGCGCCGGATGCCGAAGCGGCGACAAGCGAAACGCCTGCCGCGCCACATCCCTGGGCGGACCTTCCAGCCGAGCAATTCAGCCTGCTGCGTCTGGCGCCACTGCCCGTCGACCGGGAAACCGGTCCCAGGCCACTGCGCTTCGTTCAGCTTGGCCGGGTGGAGCGTCACGCCAAAGACACGAGCCTGCTGCGCCTGACCATCCAGGTGCCCGGCCAGCGCCTGCATCGCCACAACAACCTGCTGGAAGTCTGGGCCGACCATCAACGCAAGGAGGTTCGCTTCGGCCCCGACAAGGGCCTGAGCGTAGAGCCGGCCAATCGTGGCCTGGGGCGCTTTCTCATGGCCCAGGGCATCGCCTGGGCACGCAAGCAGTACGCGCATTATCAGGTCGAGGGCGCCGCCTTGCCGACCAAGGACAACTTCAATGACGCCGCCCGCGCCCGCCGTGACCACGCGCTGAAGGCGCAGGGTTTCACCATCGAGTACAGCGACCCGTTGCAACTCAAGCCTTTCTACAGCGCACCGCGAGTCAGCTCGCTGCATGGCGACTGGCATGCCGAGAAGGTGCAGATCATCGAGTTGCTGGACGCCGCCGCGATGTTGCAGCAAGCCGACCAGACGCTGCAGGAGCAGGACGTCAAACTGCGCAAGCTGGAAGATCGGCTCGAGCGCCTCAAGCGCGAAGACAGCGGCCTGCGCTTCACCATCACCTGCCTGGTGGCGTTCAGCCTGTTTCAGGCCGGCCTGCTGATCTGGATCGCCACACGCTAGCGGCCCCTGGTGCGCGCGGCGCACCCTACGTCAGCCCGTAGGGTGGATCACGCTTTATCGATCCACCGTTTTGGTGGATGTAAAAACCGACATCCACCCATCCCAGCCTGTCAGCCGCAATTCCCGTTTGGCACTTGGTGCGCGCGGCGCACCCCAGGTCAATCCGTAGGGTGGATCGCGCTTTATCGATCCACCGTTTTGGTGGATGTAAAAATCGACATCCACCCTACGCCACCCTGCCAGCCGCAATTCCCGTGCGCACCGGCGGATCAGCCGTCGATGCGCGAACGAAACAGTGCCTGATGCTCGCGGCACTGCCTGGCCGCCAGCAGGAACACGCCGTGCCCGCCGCGCTGGAAGTCCAGCCAGGTGAAGTCCACTTCCGGGTACAGCGCCTCGACATGCACCTGGCTGTTGCCCACCTCGACGATCAGCACGCCGCGCTCGGTCAGGTGATCGGCCGCCTCGGCCAGCATGCGTCGCACCAGATCCAGGCCATCATTGCCGCACGCCAGGCCCATCGCCGGCTCGTGCTGGTATTCGGCGGGCATGTCGGCAAAATCCTCGGCGTCGACATAGGGCGGGTTGGAGACGATCAGGTCGAAGCGCTGCCCCGGCAAGCCAGCGAAACCATCGCCCTGCACACAGTAGACACGCTCCTCCAGGCCATGGCGCTCGATA
>CAMPIF010000290.1 GCA_946886245.1 Ectopseudomonas composti
TGCTGTATTCGATCTGTGGCTGGCCGCCGCGCAAGCGCTTGAAGTGCGCTGCCCCGGAGCTGAAGTTGAGCAGCATGCGGCGTGTGGCCGCCTCTTCGAGGCACAGCCGGGTTAATTGACGATAGAGCCCGGCACGCTGTGGCAGCGCAGTGTCATAGCCGACGATGGGCGCGCTGAGCACGGTGTCGCTGGCGAACCAGCCGACGACCCCATCGATACGACCGCTTTCCGTGCGCAGCACGCGCAGTTCGAGCCAGCCATCACGGTGGCCCTGCTCCAGCCAGGCTGCGCTGTAGTGCGGATTCAGGACGCTGTATTTGTCCAGATAGAGCAAGTCGTAGAGCGCTTCGATACGCTCGAACTCAGCCTGTGTCAGGGTTTCGCCCGTATCCACCTGGTAACCGCTGCGGCGCAACAGCGTCGCATCGAGCCGGCAATTGTGGTGACGCAGATAAGCGCTGTCGGCGCCCTCGCGGCCATCGAACAGATAGACCTGGCGGCTCGGCACGGCGAGATAGCCGAGTGCATCAAGCCGTTTCAGCAATACGGCGTTGCTGGCCGGGTTGAGCGAGCGAAAGCCGAAGGCATGGCTCGGAAAACGCTGGCGCAGCTGCACTGTCAGCTCATCCAGGCCCTGGCCTTGCCAGTCCGAGGGATACAGGTTGGTCGACAGCAGCCAGTTGTTGACCTGCACGATGCGATCGATGCGGGCGCTCCTGAGCAGGTATTCGACGCTCGCGACCAGCGGTTTCAGCAGGTGTGCAAGCAGCCGGCTGGGCAGGCGCTGCAATTCGTCGCGGGCGTAGCCGCTGTAGGCGGTCAGGGGCGAGACCACATAGCAATTGTCGGCCCGCTCGCCGCCGTGGTTGATCGATACCGGCATCTGCCACTGGCCGAGCTCGAGCAACTGCAGTTCGCAGGCCAGGTTGCCGATCCCGCGCTCGGCATGTTCGCGCACGTAACGCGGCGCTGCGCTGTCGCGTTGCGCCAGTTGCGGATCGTCGGCAACCAGCAGTTTCATGATCCTGGTGTTCCTGCGAGTGACTGACCGTCCCACTCGATATCTGCGGTCGAGGCGGCCAGCAGGCCGCGCCGGCGCATCAGCGCGCGCATGGCGATCTCGCCAACGCCGAGC
Organism: Ectopseudomonas composti; assembly: GCA_946886245.1. The sequence goes on from CAMPIF010000290.1 coordinate 1,136, forward strand.
AACTGGCCTGCCAGCGGGCCGAGGTCGCCGTCGCGCAGGATCACGTCGCGCGCCGCGCGATAGTCGCTCCAGAAGGTGCGGCTGGCGAGATGGCGTGGCGCGCCGATCAGCAACATCGCGAGCGCCACCATGCGCGGGGTCGAGCTGGGCAGCAGCGGCTCGCCGGCCGTGCTCAGGGTGTTCACCAGCGCCCTGGGCTGGTCGTCGAACAGATGGATACCGCTGGTAGCGCGTGGGTTGCATTCAAGGACGTGAAAGTCTCCCTCGGCATCGGCGATGAAGTCGAAGCCGACCTGGCCGCTATAGCCGGTGGCCTGACCGAAGGCCTCGACGAAGCCCCGCACGGCAGCAGGTTGCGCAGGCTGGAAGTAGATCCCGGAGCCACGTCCGACGCGATACAGCGGACGGTAACAGGCATGTGCGCGTAGCTGCCCGTCGACCAGCAGGCTGAAGCTGCAGTGTTCGTCGCCGGCGATGAAGCGCTGGGCTACCCAGGGTTGGTCTGGCGTCGGGTGCAGTGTGCGAACGGTACGCGGGTCGGGACGGATCAGGGTGCGCGAGGCGAAGCGCGAATAGGCCGGTTTGAACACCCAGTCGCGGCTCTCTGCGGCCAGGGCGAGGCACTCTTCGTGGCGCTGCAGCAGGCGTGTCTCGGGCGCTGCAACTTGCCAGCTGCGGGTCATCTCGGCGAAGCGGCCCTTGTGATGCAGGCGGTGCAGCAGCTCGAAGTCGCTGGTCAGCACCCGGCACAGCGGTGTCAGTCGTGGCAAGCCATGGGCCAGGTAGAAGACCTCCTCACAGGTCGGCAGGAGCAGGTCGATAGCGTCCTGGCGTATGCGCTCGGCCAGTGCGTCGACCCAGGCTTGCGGGTTGCTGCGTGGCTCCGGCAGGCGCACGAAGCGGTGTACCGCCCGACTCGAGCGAGCCAGGGGCCAGGCCAGTGAGTCGCCAACGCTGACTGTCCAGCCGCTGGCGGCAAATGCGTGTGCCCATTCCAGGCACGCCGGCGCACGAGCGCCGAGGATCAGTACGTGCATGGCGTTCCCTCTGGTCTGCGTTGCAGCAGCAGACGGCGACGCTTGGCGCCGGGTTCATCCGGCATCCAGTCGCTGATGTGCAAGGTCGCGGGCTGCACCTGCTGCTGTTGAAAGAATATCGCCAACGCTTCGCGCAAGGCTGTTTCGGCTTTGCCGGGTGCTGCGGCCTTCAACTGCAGATGCCAGTCCATGCCATCCTGGTGCAGGCGCCATTGCTCCAGGTTGGCCTGCGCGGTAGCGATGGCGCGCCGCAGCAGATCCGGGTAGAGCGGACGCAGGCCGCTGCCATCCAGGGCCGGCAGCCAGAATACTTCATCGGCGCGGCCTTCGATGGCGGCCAGGGTGCGCTCGGCGCGGCCACAGGGGCATGGCGCCGGCGCCAGTTGCAGAATGTCGTTGAGGCGATAGCGAACGATGATCTGCGTGGTACGCGAGAAGTCGCTGATCAGCGGCTGGAAGCGCCGCTGCTCCTGGTCCAGCCACTCGGGTTCGATCAGCAGATGGGTTTCGTTCAGGTGCAGGTTGCCCCGCTCGCAGCTGTAGCCGAGAAAGCCTTCGCTGGCCTGGTAAATCTGCGCCGGGCGGCGGCCGAAGGCGTGCTCGATGCGCTGTGCGTCGTCTTCCTCGAGGACTTCGGCGACCGATACCAGATGCGCCGGGGCGATGCGCAGGCGCCCGGCCAGATGCGCGTCGGCCAGAGCGCGCAGTACCGTGGCCGGTGCTACCAGTACATGCGGCTGTTGCTGTTCGAGCGCTTCCAGCGCAGCCTCCAGGCCCAGCAGCAGATCATGGAAGGCGAAGTCGATGCGGCGGCTGGACAGCGTCGTGTACAGACGGCTGTTGGCGCGCAGGAAGAAGGCGATGCGCAGCGGCTCTCGCCACGGCAGCAGGTGGCCGAGCAGGCGTGTCGGCAAGGTGCGCGCCAGCAACGTTCCGGCCCAGCGTTCGCGCTCTTCCCTGCCGACCAGAAAGACGCCGCGATGACCGGACGTGCCGCTGGAAAGGCCGACGGTCAGCTCGCCCAGCTGGGGGCTGAAATCCCGCGAATGCTCGGCTTGCAGCGCGACGTCCAGAGCGGATTGCAGGTCGATGCCCTGGCTGTTGCAGGCGCTGAACTCGCTCATCAACAGCGCCTTGTCCATGCCAGGCCATCGCTCCAGCGGTTGTCCCCGAAAAGCACGCAGGCGCGGCGCCTGTGGTGCGGTTTCGCGCAGAAAGCGCGTCAGCTGACGCGCCTGCCAGGCCTCCAGGCGGCGCCGGTCGGAGAAGCGCAGCCACCAACGACTGTGGATGAAGCTGATGGCAACGCGCAGCAGGCTGCGCAGTCGTTCAAGGTCGCGCATGGAAAGCCTCTGCAGCCACTTCGCAGTGCGACGGCAGGATCAGCAGCGAGGGTTCGCGCCGGGCCAGTTCGCCGACGGCGGCGAAAGTCTCGCGATAGGCTCGAACGCTGCTGTTGCTGAACCATTGCGTCGGTGTTGGAGGCAGGCGACCTTCACGACAAGCGGGAAGCGAATAGCAGGCGTCCGCCACCAGCAGCAGCGGCCGGCCACCTGCATCGGGGATGCACAGGCCGAGCTGGCCGTGGCTGTGTCCGGGGAGTACGACGCCGAGCAGGCTGCCATCGCCGAACAGGTCGAAACCGTCCCTGAACGGTGCCATCCACGCTGGCAGCGGCCGCTGTGGGCAATGGTCAGCCTGTTCCAGGCGCGCCGAGAAATCATCCGGCAGCAGGCCCGGCAGGCGCCCCTGCAGCGTGGCCCGCCACCGCTTGCCACGCAGCGCCAGCACATGCTCGCTCTCGGCGCGCAGGGCGATGAAGCGCGCCTGCGGAAAGTCGCGCAAGCCGGCAACGTGGTCGCCATGATAGTGCGAGACGATCACGGTGGAGATCTGCTCGCAACGAATACCGCGCGTGGCGAGCTGCGCCGACAGGCACTCTTCGGCAGGTAGATGCACTGGCAGCAGGCTGCCGTAGAGGCGCTCGGGAAACGTGGCGGTGGCCTTGAGAAAATGCGCCGCATAACCGGTGTCGTAAAGCATCCAGCCGCGCGTCGGGTGGCGCAGCAGGGCGCAGTACGACGGGAAGTCGACCTGCCGCAGCCCTGCCCCGCGCGCGGCCATGCACGCCAGGTGACGGCAGCTGCCGACCCGTAGCCAGGCGACTTCGACCGATGCGCTCATCTACCCTGCTCCAGCCACCAGGCCGCGTGGCGACGAATGCCTTCTGCGAGGTCGATCCTGGGCTGCCAGCCAAGCTCGCGGCGAATCGCCGAGGTATCCAGGGTCTGGCTGAAGGCGAGTACGCCGGCGCTGTAGCGGGTCAGCAGCGGCTCCTCGCCGCTGCGCCAATGCGCGTCGGTTTCGAGCAGGCGGGCGACGGCAGAAACCAGCGGCCAGGGCAGTCGGCGCGTGCGTAGCGGCAGCGCGAAGGCCGTGGCGACGCGTTCCAGCAGATGGTCGAGACGGATAGGTTCGGCATTGCTGACGTTGTACAGGTTGTAGCGGCCTGGTAGCGGGCGGGTCAGGCCGAGCCAGGCGGCATCGACCAGATTGTCGATGTAAGTCAGATCGAGTTCGGCACGCCCACCGCGCATCAGTGGAATCGCCCCACGGCGCATCACGCGCAGCATGCGCGGCATCAGTGTGGCGTCCCACGGGCCGAACACGGCGCGCGGGCGCAGCACCACGGTTGGCGCGACATCGGCTGCACGCAGCAGCGCTTCGGCCATGCCCTTGGTGTGCGCATAGTGGTTCACCGGGGGCGGCAATGGGTCGTTCTCACGCACGCCGAGTCGATCCTGGAAGTCGAAGTACAGGCTCGGTGTCGACAGGTGCACCAGGCGCGCGACGCCTTGCGTGCGACAGGCATTGATGACTTCTTCGGTAGAGGCGACGTTGGCGCGCTGAAATGCCTCGGCGCTGCCCCAGGGCGCCGATAGCGCCGCGCAATGCACCAGAGCGTCGGCGCCCCTGGCCGCCTCTGCCAGCGCGGCACGTGCCTGTGGAGTGCCGTGTTCTATGGGTAGAAAGCGCATCGCTGCGCGAGCGTGGCGCAGTACTTCGTCAGCGGCGTCACGGTTGCGGCCGCTGAACACCACCTCGCAACCCTCTGCGGCCAGACGCCAGGCGATATGCCGACCGACGAAGCCGGTGCCTCCGGTGAGCAGAATCTTCATTCCAGCTCCAGCAGCATGCCACCGAGCGAAAGCCCGGCCCCTGTGCCGAGCAGCAGCACGCGCTGACCGGCGCGGACACGCCCGTCGCGCAGGCCTATGTCGAGGGCGGTCGGCAGCGATGCGGCGACCTGATTGCCGTAGTCGGCAAAGATGTCGATCACCTGCTCGGCAGAGAATCCCAGCCGTTTGCGCAGGTGTTGCATCGCCAGATGGCTGGCCTGGTGCGGAATCACTCGGTCGATCTGTGTCCGCTGCAATCGCGCTTCGTCGAGCAGAGACTGCACAAACCCCGGCAGATGGGTCGAGGCCAGGCGAAAAACCGCTTTGCCCCGCATGGTGAAACGGCTCAGGGCGGCGAAATGCTCGTCGCCGCGCGAGGGGTGGTGACGCGAGCCGCCTGCCGCAATCTGGCAGAGCTCGGCGCCTTCGGAATAGGTGCGTAGCTGCGCAGCGAGGATGTTCAGGCGCAGCCCGTCGCCGTCGCGCCCGAGAACCATCGCCGCCGCGCCGTCGCCGAAGATCGCGGCACTGTGCAACTGCTGCCAGTCGAGCCCGCAGGAGGCAATGTCGGCACAGACCAGCAGCACTCGGCGGTAGCGACCGGCAACCAGTGCCCAGGACAGCTGATCGAGGGCGACGATGAAAC
>CAMPIF010000291.1 GCA_946886245.1 Ectopseudomonas composti
CAGCTCGGTGGAGAAGGTGTCACCGAGGCGGGCGAAGCGGTTGTCGAAGGTCAGCGTATCGAGATTTTTCACCTAGATTCCTATCGGTCTTAGGGCGCTGCGGGCGGTGTCGGCGGCGGCTGCACGCTGGCAGCGCCGGCGGCTGCGGCTTTGGCCAGGTCCTTCTGATCGAGCTTTTGCTCGCCATGCTCCAGATTCTTCACATACACCTCGACCTGGCGGAACGCGATGTTGATGCCGTTCTTCGGGAACTCGCGGTCGATGAAACGGTTGATCTCGTCGGTGGCGGGGTTGCGGTCACCGAGGTCGCGCACATGGATGCGCAGTTCGTGATCCAGCGTGCTTTCACCAAAGTTGAGGAAGTACACCAGCGGCGCCGGATCCTTGAGTACGCGGTGGTTTTCCTGCGCCGCCTGCAGCAGCAGCTTGCGTACCAGATCGAGGTCCGAACCATAGCCGACACCGACCTTGAGGGTGACGCGGGTGACCGTGTCGCTCAGCGACCAGTTGATCAGCTGACCGGTGATGAAGGTCTTGTTCGGAACGATGATTTCCTTGTGGTCGAAATCGGTGATGGTGGTGGCGCGGATGCGGATCCTGCTGACGGTGCCGGACAGGTTGCCGATGGTCACCACGTCGCCAATACGCACCGGGCGCTCGAACAGGATGATCAGGCCGGAGATGAAGTTGGCGAAGATTTCCTGCAGGCCGAAGCCCAGGCCTACCGACAGCGCCGCCACCAGCCATTGCAACTTGTCCCAGCTCACCCCCAGGGTGGACAGGGTGGTGACGATACCGATACCCACCAGCACGTAGGACAGCAGGGTGGTGGTGGCATAAGCGCTGCCCTGCGCCAGGCGCATGCGCGACAGCACCAGCACCTCGAGCAGACCCGGCAGGTTGCGCGCCAGGGCCACGGTGATGGCGACGATGATCAGCGCGCCGATGACGTCCATCAGGCTGATGGGCACCAGCGCCGCATTGTCTCCGGTACCGCTGCTGTACTCGTAGAGATTGATCGTGTCGAGGTAGGTGAACACGCCGATCAGGTCGGCCCAGACCCAGTACAGGCAGACCAGGAAGCCGCCCAGCAGGGCCAGGCGGATCAGGCGCAGCGATTGCTGGTTGACCTGCTCGATATCCAGCGTCGGCTCTTCGATCACCGCTTCGCCCTCGGCGCCTTCCTTGCTTTGGGCCTGGCGTTTGGCCAGGGCGCGCTGATAGGCCAGGCGCCGTGCCGCCACGCTCAGTCCGCGCACCAGCGTAGCCTCGACGATGAGCAGGATGATCAGCAGATAGAGGGTGTCGATCAAACGGTCGGTGAGCTTGAGCGCCGTGTAGTAGTAGCCGAAGGCAACCGCCCCGATCAGCGCCAGGGGCAGCAGGTTGAACAGCGCGCCGACACTGGTGCGCAAGGCGGAGGTGTTCTCGCGCAGTGGAGCACTGAACAGCAGGTGGAACAGCAGCCAGGCCATCAGCGCATAGCAGCTCAGGACCACGGCGATGCCGATGACGTCGTTGGCCAGGCTCGCCGGCTGGTGTTCGGCAATGCTCACCACCGCCACCAGTGCCATCACTACCAGCCCCAGGCGACGCAGGTGCTGTCGGAAGAAGGCGACGTTGGCTGGCGGCCAGTGGAAGTGCAGGATGGCAACGCCGTCCGGGGACAGAATCCGGTGCAGGGTATAGAACACCAGCCAGGCTTCTGCCATTTCATAGAGCGCGGCGCCCAGGTAGAGGTTCTGCCCGCGCCCATCATGCAGCAGGGCATAGCCGCAGAGCGCCAGGAACAATGTGACCGGCAGTGCAAGGATGACGTTCAGACCCAGTGCCATCGGTGTATGCAGCTGGCTGTCGTGCTTGTAGTGGCCGATTTCGCCATGCAGCGCGCTGAGCTTGTTGAACAGGTACTGGCGTCGCCAGAGAATCAGGGCGCAGAGCAGAATCAGCGGCAGGAACACCAGTGGGCGCTCGATCAGGCCGGCACCGAGCTCGCTGATGGCCATGCCCCAGGGCATGTCGGCCAATTGCTGCTGGAGGTGACGTGGCGCTGACTTCAGCCATTCGAGGTCGAGCGGTTTGTTGCTGGGAATCCAGAACATCTGCTCATCGATGGTTGCGCGCAGGCTGCTGGCAGTGCTCTGCAGCTCCTTCTGGTTGAGTTGCAGGGTGATCGACTCGTTGAGCAGCGCATTCAGTGAGCGGTTCAGGCGGTCGAGTAACTCACGGCGCGTGTCGAGCTGCTCCAGCAGAGCAGTGCGCAGTTCCTTGGTGACTTCCTCGTCTGGCTGATTGGCCAGCAGATCGTCCACATAGCGACCTGGATCGCTGATCTCATCGCGCTGTTTGTTCAGCTCGAACTGGTAGAGACGAATATCGGCAATCTCGTCGGCGAGCGCGCCGTCCTCGAGCTTCAGCTTTGGCAGCGCCTGCTTTTGCTGGTAGAGAATCTTCGACAGCAGCAGGCTGCCCTGCAGCACGCGAATCTGCTCGTCCAGGGCCTGATCGGCCTGCGCCAGGTTGTCCAGTTGCTGGCGGGTCTGGAGGTTCTGTTCGGTCAGACTGTTCAGACGGTCGGTGGCGCGTAGCAGGTAGTCGGACAGCTTGAGGTTGAGCGTGCTTTCCTTGGCCAGCAGCTTGTCCGAACTGGCGCGTTCGGCCTCCAGGGACTGCTCGGCGACGGTCTGCTCCGATTCGGCGCGGCGGCGGTCGTTGATCAGGCTCTGCAGTGCCTGACGTTCCTGTTCGGCGCGGTTGATGCGCTCATCAAGCAGGGCGCGCTGGGCACCACCCAGATCCTGCAGCAGGCTGTTGCCGGCCAGCTCCTGACGGCGCAGCTGCGTCTGCGCGGCGAGCAACGCCAGCTCTGCATTGAGCTGGTCGCGGCGTTCCGGGGTCAGCGTTTTGCCATCGTAGCGGCCGCTCTTGAGCGCATCGTTGATCAGCTGGCTGCGTGCCTGGTTCTGGCTGATCTCCGCCTGGGCGCGCTCCGGCCGGGTCTGTGCGGTGATCACCAGACTGTTGGCTTCGATGATCGCCTTGTTCCACTCGCTGAGCTGGCTGGCGCGCTCGTTCAGGAGTTGTTCCAACTGCGCCAGTGATGTGCGGGCATGGCGTTCGGCGACCGGCTGAGCGGTGCTGGCCTTGAGGCGGGTAAGCTCGCGCTGGGCTTCACTGATCAGGCGCGGTGCCTCGTCCAGTTGTTTGCGCAGGTCACTGAGGCGCTGATCGGCGGCCTGCCGGTCCTGAAGCATGCGCAGCGTATGCTCCAGGGTCTGCTTGAGCGCCAGTTGCTCGGCCTCCGGCAGCTTGCGGTCAGCCAGGCTGTCCAGGCTCTGCTGCACACTCTCGGCTTGTGGGGGTTCCTCGGCGAATACCTGCGGGATGCCGAGACACAGGGCAAACAGGATGGCTGCTAGGGAGAGGCGCGACAGAGGCATGGTCGATTGATCTACCGAGTGAGCGATGACGATTGAGTTATCCGCGGCACAACGAGTGCGCGGGCCTGGTGGCCCGCGCTTGATGCTGATGCTAGCAGAGTCCTGGCAGGGACAATTCACCCGCTTGCTAGAAGTGCAGCCCTGGCCCGGGACTTGTGCCTTCGGGGAATCTGACGCCAACCTTGCGTACCTTGTTCCCTTCCATGGCCGCCACCGTCCAGGTCAGGCCCTGCCATTCGACCTGGTCGCCAACTACGGGCTCGCCACCGATTTCGTGGGCGATGAAGCGGCCCAGCGGCTGATTGCCTTCCACGTCCTCCAGCTTCAGACCATAGAGTGCAGCGACGGCGCTAAGTTCGGCGTCGCCTTCCAGCACGAAGTCACCGAAGAAACGCAGGTCCTGACCACGCTTGGGCGCCTGGCTGAACAGCTTGCCGAGGGCAGGCAGATCCTGTTCGTGGCCGATCACGCAGAGCAGATCTCCAGCCTCCAGGCGCGTACTGCCCGAGGGGTGAAGCAGATCGCGGCCACGGAACAGCGCGGCGATACGAGTGCCCTCGGGCATGTTCAGCTCGCGCAGGGCTGCGCCGATGCACCACTTTTCTGCGCCCAGGCGGTAGACGAACAACTCCCACTGGCTGGTCGGATGCACTTCCAGGCCTGCGCGTGATACGGGGGCAGGCTCTGGCGGCACGGTGACGCGCATCAGCTTGGCGGCCAGTGGCAGGCTGGTGCCCTGCAGCAGCAGGGAGATCATCACGATGAAGAACGCCACGTTGAAGAACAGCTGCGCATTGGGCAGGCCGGCCATCAGCGGGAACACGGCGAGGATGATGGGCACGGCGCCGCGCAGGCCGACCCAGGCGATGAAGATCCGCTCGCGATCATGGAAGGCGCGAAACGGCAACAGGCCGAGGAAGATCGACAGCGGCCGCGCGAAGAGAATCATCCACAGTGCCAGGGCCAGCGCCGGCAGGGCGATGGGTAGCAGCTCGTGCGGTGTGATCAGCAGGCCGAGCACCAGGAACATGCCGATCTGCGCCAGCCAGGTGAGACCGTCGAGCATGTGCAGGATACCGTGGCGTGAGCGGATGGGGCGGTTGCCCAACAACAGGCCGCACAGGTAGATCGCCAGGATGCCGCTGCCACCCACGGCGGTGGTGATGGCGAAGATGATCATGCCGCCGCTGACGACCAGCAGCGGGTAAAGACCAGCGGCCAGTTCCATGCGATTGACCAGCTTGAGCAGCAGCCAGCCGCCGCCGAGGCCCAGCAGCGCGCCCAGGCCGAACTGCTGCACCAGTTGAATCGGCAGGTCCCAGCTGAAGCCGGTCTGGCCGCTGGCGAGCATGGCGATCAGGGTCACGGTGAGGAACACCGCCATCGGGTCGTTGCTGCCGGATTCGATTTCCAGCGTGGAGCTGACCCGCTCGTTGAGACCGCGCCCGCCGAGCAGAGAGAACACCGCCGCCGCATCGGTGGAGCCGACGATGGCGCCGATCAGCAAGCCTTCCAGCAGGGTCAGATTGAACAGCCAGGTGGCAGCCAGGCCGGTCAGGCCTGCGGTTATCACCACGCCCACCGTCGCCAGTGACAGCGACGGCCACAAGGCCACACGGAAGCTGGAGACTCGTGTGCGCATGCCGCCGTCGAGCAGGATCACCGCCAACGCCAGGTTGCCGACCAGGTAGGCCAGGGGGTAGTTGTTGAAGATGATGCCGCCAGGGCCGTCGGTGCCGGCGAGCATACCGACGGCGAGGAAGATCACCAGGATGGGGATGCCGAAACGTGTGCCGAACGCGCTGACCAGAATACTGGCCGCTACCAGCAAGGCGCCGATCAAGAACAGATTGTTGATGGCGCTGGCATCCAACGGCGCTACTCCTGGCTGGGTCATTGGGTGCGCCGTTATGCATGGCGCGTGCCAGGGATTCTAACCGCAGCCTTCGTGCCGCTGTCAAAAAGGTTATTACATTTTTCCAGACTGCCCCGACGCGCCCACGTTGGGGCGCCCGGGCGTCAGGCTCGGTTTCAGAACCAGGCGTCCTGCATGCTCAGGCAGGTGTCGTCGCGTGCTTCGAGAATGGCCAGGTCGTGGTGGCAGCTCGGCACCTCCCAGGTCAAGAAGTAGCGCGCCGCCTGCAGCTTGCCGCGATAGAAGGCCTGCTCCTCGGCATTGTCCGTGCGGGCCAGGCCCTCTTCGGCGCGAATCGCCTGCTCCAGCCAGCGCCAGCCGATCACCGTGTGACCGAACGCCTTCAGGTACAGCGCCGAGTTGGCCAGGCCCTGGTTGACCTTGCCGCTCATCAGGTCGCCCAGTAGCGCCAGGGTCACCACCTGCAGGCGCGCCAGCAGTTGTTCCAGTGGCTGGCGCAGGGCATCGAGCGATTCATGTGCGCTGGCGCGCTGGCAGCAATCGTTGATCAGCTTGAGCAGTTGCTTGAGGGCGGCGCCGCCGTTCTGCGAGACCTTGCGCCCGAGCAGGTCGAGCGACTGGATGCCATGGGTGCCTTCGTGGATCGGGTTGAGGCGGTTGTCGCGGTAGTAC